>CAZTEM010000081.1:0-14335 GCA_964612755.1 uncultured Desulfobacterales bacterium
CCACCTGTGTTTTTGATTGAAATACTATATTATTATTTGTTTTTATTTTGGTAAGTGCTATTTATGGTTTGAAAAGATGAATTTAGAAAAAAAAATTAAATATCTGCTTTGCCAGACCAGAGTTATGACTCTTGGTGTAAACTGCCATGATTTCCCTTGGTCTGCGCCGGTCTACTTTGTTTATCATCAAGGGATTTTTTATTTTTTTTCAAACCCCATGTCTCGCCATATTCTTAATGCCTCGGACAATCAAAAGACAAGTAGTTCTATTTTTAATGATTCGGATAAAATGGATCAGATATATGGTATTCAAATGAATGGAGTTTTGACTTCCAAGATTAAGATGCCGCTCTATATCGATATAGTGCGGCAATATGTGTTGAAATTCAATTTTCTTGAGATTGCATTTGGAGCCCGGGTATGGACAGATAAAAATTTTTTTATGGAAAAATTTAAATCCAGGCTATATGGGTTTATGCCTGAAAAAGTTTATTTGTCAGACAATAGCAGACCCAGGGATAAACGCCTGAAAATTGATTTGCCTATTACCCTTGGTTCATAAAATTTGCTGTTTTTCTGCATGGGATTGGTCTGTTCATATCCAAGCCTCACTTCTTCCATTCATTTTTCTATAATAACCAAAAAGGCAAAATTGTATGTAAATATTTTGACTATATTACACTTGTTAATTTTAAAAATAATTTTTGACCGAGAATTGCTGGTTTATATTTATTTATCTGGCATTGTTTTGACATGGAATGTATATATAATAATAACAATCTGATTAGTAAATCTGATTGTTATAGATTGAAATAAGCACTGGACATATAAAGCATATGCAAGGACTGTTTTGAATTATAATTTAAGTGATATTTTTCGAATCAAATTAAAAAATTTAAAAGATCTGCAGCTTAATTTATTTACATTATCCTTTTATGGTACCAATCATTATTTGGAACAGGAATTTATTGAATTCTATTTTGAGGAAAAACTGCCTCAGATAAGAATTGCTATTATTATTGGTGTGTTCATTTTCAGCCTTTTTGGTATCCTTGATGCTGTTTTAGCAGATAGATTAAAGTATATATTCTGGGGTATACGCTATGGAATCATCCTGCCCTATGCTGTTATAGGGTTTATAATTACATATTTCAGTTTTTTTAAAAAATACAACCAGTTAATAATCATGATAGGCTGCATGGCGACATGCCTTGGAATTATTGCAATGATTGTTCTGGCATGGCCTCCGGTGTCGTATTTTTATTATACTGGCTTAATTATAGTATTTATTTTTATTTATACCTTTACCGGGCTGCGGTTTATATGGGCGAATGCAACCTGCTGGTGTGTTGTTATAATTTTTGAAATTGTTGCCGTGTTTTTTAAGGATATTCCATTTGCTATTTTAATTTCCAATACTTTCTTTTTTGTGAGTGCTAATGTTTTGTCAATGTTTGCAGCATATTTTATTGAGTATTCTTTGCGTAAAAATTTTTACCTTGCCCGTATGCTTGAAATAGAGAAGGAAAAAGTAAATCATACTAAAAACAATCTGCAGGATCTGGTGGAAGAACAAACTATTCAACTTGCCAAAGCAAACAAAGGTTTACGGGAGGAATTGGCTGAAAAAAAGGATTTGATAACTCAACAAAAAAACCTTCAGGAACAGCTTGTACGTGCTCAGAAAATGGAAGGGATCGGTCTTTTGGCTAAAGGCATTGCCCATGATTTTAATAATATTCTTTCCAGTATCATGGGTAATTCTGATTTGGCTGATCTCAGTATAACCTATAATGACATTGAGAAAACCAAAACCCATATCAGCTATATTCGTACTGGAGCGTTACGTGCCGCAGAATTAACTCATCAGATACTCACTTTTACAAGACCTGAAAAAAATAAAAAACAATTATTGGATATTTCTATTATAGTCAAAGAAGCCCTTGGTTTATTAAAAGCTTCCATACCTGTAACCATAGATATCAGTGAAAATATTTTGTCTGATACCTTTGCCATGGCTGATCCTGTTCAGATCCATCAGGTTGTAATGAACCTTTGTACCAATGCATCCCATTCAATGGGCGCCAGCGGCGGGACTTTAGGAGTCGGACTTGTGGAAATTGAAATTATTGATGAAAATACCATGCCTGATCTGGATATATTACCGGGTAAATACTTAAAATTGTCAGTAAGCGATACTGGTCATGGCATGGATACACAGACGCTTAAAAAAATATTTGATCCGTATTTTACAACAAAGGGGATTGGGGAAGGCACGGGTCTGGGATTGGCATTGGTTTATGGGATTGTCAAAGGTCATGATGGCGTAATTCAGGTTTATAGTAGTGTTGGCAAAGGTTCTGTCTTGAATATATTTCTTCCTGCTGCAACAGAGAAAGAGCTTATGAATATGGACAAAAATACTTAATTTTGCTATTAAACTTCTCCATGAATAACAATATGAAATATCGAGCTGGAATTGTTGCATATAGAAAAAAGTCTGATTTGAAAAAAAATAAGATTCTTGAGCTATTGATAGTATCTTCCAGAAAGCATCCTGGTCAATGGGTATTTCCTGTGGGCACTGTTGAGCAGGGTGAAACCTATGAAGAAACTGCTTGGAGAGAATGTGCTGAAGAAAGCGGGTATAATGTAAGAATAGGTGAAAAACTTGATAGTTTTATTATTGATTCTCAAGGGGTTTCTAAACAATTTATTTTTTTTTCAGGGGTTGTGAAAAATGAAACCAGGCAATGGGAAAAAGATAGACAACGCCGCTGGTGTGGGGCTGATAAAGTAATAGAACTTATTGCTAAACCATTTGTAAATACTGCTAAGATAGCTATTCAGAAGTTTTCTTAAGATTATTTTAACGTTTAAACAGGGAATTGAAGCTTGGAAAATAAAATCACAAATACGAAAAAAGGTGTTTTTATCGTATTTGAAGGAATTGACGGCTCAGGCAAAACCACACAAATAAAAAAGCTTTCTGAAAAATTACAGGCAGATGGATATGATATATACCGGACATTTGAGCCAAGTAATGGTCCTGTGGGGACATTGGTAAGAGATATGCTGCAGGGCAGGATTGAAACAGATCAACGCACCATTGCTTTATTATTTGCAGCTGATCGAACAGATCACCTTGTAAATAAAAAAAACGGGATTGCAGATCAAGTCAGACAAGGTAAAATTGTTTTATGTGATCGATATTATTTTTCTTCCTATGCCTATCATAGCCAGTATGTGGATATGGATTGGGTCATACAATCCAATTTGATTAATGCTGATATATTAAGACCTGATTTGAATATTTTTATTGATGTAGACCCGCAAGCTTGTTTTAAAAGACTTGAGCAACGCCAGGAAGAATTTGAGCTTTATGAAAAAATTGATATTATTAAAAAAGTAAGAGATTTATATTTTGAGGCGTTTGACAAATTAAACAAAAAAGAACATATTGTGATTATTGATGGAAATGCTGATGAAAATGTGGTTGCGCAAAGGGTTTACCAGGAGATTATCAAAACCTTGAAAATAGATAAATGCCATGGATAAAAAGAAAATTTGTGTGATTGATGGGCAGGGCGGAGGTATTGGCTCAACCATTATAAAGAAGTTAAAAGAAAAGTTTGAAGAAAACATTGAGGTCTTAGCTCTTGGAACCAATGCCATTGCAACGGCTCAGATGTTGAAAAGCCGTGCAAACAGAGGGGCTTCTGGTTCTAATGCCATTGTCCAGACCATTAAAAATGTTGATTTGATTATAGGTCCTGTTGGTATTATTATGCCCCATGCAATGATGGGTGAGGTCACAAGAGAAATGGCTGAAGCAGTTGCTCTTTCGCCGGCAAAAAAATTGCTTTTACCATTGACCCAGGATAATATTAATATTATCGGGATAGCTCATATCCCTCTACCTCTTTTGGTGGATGAACTGATTGAAACCTACGAAAGATATTTTTTAGATATAAAGGAGTAAAAAATGTGTGAAGCAAGTGCATATTTAATGCAGGATAAAGAAGATGTATTATTGATGGAAGCAGTTGACAGAGTAGAACCTGAAGGTGATGGAGTCTGCTTAAAGAGTATCTTTGGAGAACAAAAGTTTGTTAAGGGTTATGTCCATTCTTTATCCCTTGTTGAAAATAAAATATATTTAAAAGAAAAAAAGGAGTAAAGTTAAGTATTAACTCTACTCCTTTAAAATTTGAGAATTATTACCATCCCATGGTAAGGTAATCATGCATTGATGTCGCAGCTGCACGACCTGCACCCATGGCAAGTATTACTGTGGCAGCACCGGTCACAATATCTCCACCTGCCCAGACACCTTTTTTCGTGGTTTTGCCTGTAACAGGATCAGCAACAATATTGCCCCAGCGGTTAAGCTTGATATCCGGTGTTGTATTGGTTAAGAGCGGGTTTGCATTGGAACCCACAGACACAACAACAAGATCACAATCAACTTTGAACTCTGAGCCGGGAACAGGCACAGGGCTTCTTCTGCCTGAAGCATCAGGCTCGCCAAGTTCCATTTTCAGGCATTCCATACCTGTAACACGACCCTGTTCATTACCAAAAAATTGTGTTGGATTAGTTAAAAGTACAAATTCAATGCCTTCCTGCTCAGCATGGTGAAGTTCTTCATCCCTTGCAGGCATTTCATCTCTGGATCGTCTGTAAACAACTTTAACTGAGTCTGCACCAAGCCGCATGGCAGTTCTTGCCGAATCCATGGCAACATTTCCAGCTCCAAGGATTACAACGTTTTTCCCCCTTGCAACCGGTGTGTCATATTCAGGGAACAAATAGCCCTTCATCAGGTTAGCCCGGGTCAGATATTCATTGGCAGAATAGATACCAATCATATTTTCATTGGGAAGGTTCATAAACCTTGGAAGACCTGCGCCCACTCCGACATAGGCTACATCAAATCCTTCTGAAAACAGATCGTCAATGGTAGCAGTAGCGCCTGCAACAAAATTACATTCTATTTTTGCGCCCATTTTTTTAAGATTGTCAACTTCCGATGCAACAATTGCCTTGGGAAGTCTAAATTCAGGAATACCATAAACAAGTACACCGCCTGGTTTGTGGAAAGCCTCAAATATTGTTACATCATGTCCTTTTAAAAGAAGGTCTCCTGCTACTGTCAGCCCTGAAGGCCCGGAACCTATTACAGCAACCTTTTTCCCTGTTTTTGCAGGTATCTCAGGAATTGAACCGGAGCCGTTATTGCGCTCCCAGTCAGCAGCAAATTTTTCAAGATAACCAATTGCCACAGGCTCGCCTTTTTTCCCTAGTATACATCTGCCTTCACATTGAACTTCCTGGGGGCATACTCTACCACATACAGCAGGGAGTGCATTTTTTTTCCATAGTTTGTGTGCAGCTTTTGAAAATTCACCTTCAGCTATAAGTTTGATGAAATCCGGTATAAGTACAGAAACAGGGCAGCCTTCCATGCATGCAGGTTTTTTACATTGCAGACATCTTTTTGCTTCTTGAATTGCCATTTCCTCGGTAAGACCAAGAGGCACTTCGCCAAAGTTTCTTCTTCTCACATCAGCTTTTTGCTCCGGCATTACTGCTCTGGGGATTATTATTTTTTTAGATTTTTTTTCAGCCATTACTTCCTCCATATATAAAACTTGATTGGCAGTTTTTTTTATTTTGCAGTCTGCTTATAAGCATCAAAGCTTGTTTTCTCATCATCCAAATATGATTGAAGACGTTTGCCAAGTTCATCAAAATCAACATTGTGTCCATCAAATTCAGGTCCGTCTACGCAGGCAAATTTTGTGGTACCATTGACTGTTACACGGCAGCAGCCACACATGCCTGTACCATCAACCATTATTGGATTAAGACTGACAAGAGTTTCAACATTTCTTTGTTTTGTGATATCACATACAAATTTCATCATTGGGATTGGACCAATTGCCACAACCAGGCTTATGTCTTCTTTGTCAAGAACATCTTTAAGCACATCCGTGACAAACCCATGGTGACCTTTACTGCCATCATCAGTACAAATATTAAATGAATCAGAAACTTTTTCCATTTCTTTTTCAAGGATAAGAAGATCTTTATTCCTTGAACCTACTATTGTTGTGACGTGGTTACCAATTTCTTTAAGAGCACGTGTGATTGGATGCAGCACCGCAATACCTGTCCCACCGCCGACACAGACAACTTTGCCCTTTTTTTCAACATGGGTTGCTTTCCCAAGGGGACCTATTACTGCATAATACTCATCAGATACGTTTAGATCTTTAAAGGCAGCAGTTGATTTGCCGATCACCATATATATAATAGTAATTGTTCCTTTGTCAGGGTTAGTATCTGCCATTGTCAGGGGGATTCTTTCCCCTTTTTCATTTGCCTGAAGAATTACAAATTGTCCCGGCTTTGCCTTTTTAGCAATACGGGGTGACTCAATTTCATTGAGAATAATTGTCCCTTGAGCCATTTCTTCACGGCGTATAATTTTGTTAGCCATTAATTAAACCTCCTAAATATAGATAAAACTAAAGCAGTATCAGACTGCATAAATTACATAAATAAATATTCTATAATGAAAAACTTTATTTATAATAATAGTATATAATTAAAGCAAGGGAATTTTTTTTCTTGACATTGGCAGTTTAGGTAAGTAACATTTACTTACCTAAAGACTTATTTAAGTAATAAGGAGAGAATTGCATGGCAGACGTGGTCTCAGAACAAAGAGATATAGATTTTATTCTATATGAGCAGCTTAATGTTGAAGTTTTTTTAAAAGCGAAAAAATACAGCGATTTTAATAAGAAAATGTTTAAAATGGTTGTAACCGAGGCAAGAAATCTTGCGGTTAAGGAAATTCTTCCGACCTATGCAGAAAGTGATAGAGATGGTGTGGAGTTTAAAAATGGTAAAGTAAAAGTGCCAGTATGCCTTAAACGGGTACTCAAACTTTTAAGGGAAGGTGAGTGGGGCGCTTTAACTGCTGACCCTGAGTATGGAGGTCAGGGTCTGCCCCATACACTTTTTCAGGCTTGTTTTGAGTATATGGCAGGTGCTAATTACGTTGCCATGATGTATGTGATATTGGCTCATGGAGCAGGGACGATGATCGATATTTTCGGAACAAAGCTCCAGAAAGATCTGTTTTTAGAAAAACTTTATTCTCTTGAATGGGGAGGCACCATGCTCCTCACAGAATCAGGCGCTGGCTCTGATTTGGGTGCCCTTGAAACTTCAGCTGAAAAACTTGAAGACGGAACATATTTAATTTCAGGCAATAAAATTTTTATTACCAATGGAGATCAGGACATTACACAAAATATTATCTATCCTGTGCTTGCAAGGATAAAAGGATCTCCTGGCGGCACTAAAGGTATTTCTTTATTTATAGTACCAAAAATCTGGGTCAATGATGATGGAAGTTTTGGTGATGATAATGATGTAATATGCACCGGGGTTGAGGAAAAATTAGGGCTCCATGGAAGCCCTACATGTTCACTCTCCCTTGGTACCAGAGGTAAATGCCGTGGAATTTTATTGGGTAAAGAAAATCAGGGTATGAAAATTATGTTTTATATGATGAACCAGGTGCGCCTCGAAGTAGGCACCCAGGCATATGCCCATGCCTCCTGTGCTTATTTATATGCTCTGGATTATGCAAAGACAAGGATTCAGGGGAAATCTGCGGATAAATCTTCTCCTGACATATCCTCCCGGGTTCCAATAATTGATCATCCAGATGTGAGACGTATGCTTTTAAAAATGAAATCCTATGTTGAAGGTTTAAGAAGCCTTGCTTTTTTTACAGCATTTTGTTTTGACATGATTGAATGCACAGAAGACAAAGATGAAAAACTGCATTATTCAAACCTTGTTGAAATTTTAACACCCATTGTAAAATCATATTCCAGTGATAAGGGGTTTGAAGTGTGTGTGGATGGAATGCAGGTGTTTGGCGGGTATGGATACACAAGAGAATATCCCATGGAACAGCTTTTAAGGGATTGTAAAATTGCCTCTATTTATGAAGGATCAAATGGAATCCAGGCAATGGATTTTCTTTTCCGCAAAGCCGGTGGAAAAAAAGGAGCCATGCTGGATTCACTCATATTGGAGATTAATAAAGTAATCAACTATTCAAAGGATAATAATGTTTTTTTAAATCTTGCGCAGCAACTTGAGACATCTTTAGATTATCTTGAGGCTAAGTTAAAAGAGAGTGTAAACACTGTAAAAACACCAGAGTATAAATCTGTCTTTGCTGCTGCCTCTCCATTGCTTGAAGCAACCGGAGATGTGGTCATGGCATGGCAGCTGTTGTGGAAAGCTCAGATTGCAGAGAAAAGCCTTGGCAATAATATAAATGAAAAAAATAAAGATTTTTATAATGGTAAAATTATGGCTGCAAAGTTTTTTATTGAAACAATTTTACCTGTGGCAGCAGGAAAACTTGACAGTATAGTGCTTAAAGAGAATCCGGCAGTGGTGATAAATAATAAATCGTTTTAGGAGGAAAATATGGAAGATGTAGTAATTGCATCGGCTTGCAGGACAGCTATTGGAGCTTTTGGTGGTAGTCTTTTAAAGATGAACGGAGCACAGATTGCAGCTGTAACCATGAAAGAGGCTGTTAAGCGAGCAGGAATTGAATCCTCAATGATTGATGATATAAGGTATGGCTGCTGTATGGAATCATCTGATACTTTAAATGTAGCAAGGGTTGCAGCACTCCTTGCCGGTATTCCTGATACTATTACTGCAGTTACAATAAACAGGGTCTGTATTTCAGGTATGGAAGCGATAATTTCAGGAATGGCAATGATTCAGTCTGGCATGGCTGATATTATTCTTGCAGGTGGTGTTGAGCATATGTCCGGAGTTGCCTATAGTGTTCCTGATGCGAGATGGGGATGCCGATTGCAGGATAAAGGCTTTGTGGATGATTTGATCCATGCTCTTCATTGCGGGTCTTTTATTATTCCCCACCCTGAAGACGGACCTGTGGATGAAACCAAAAAACCTTTGAGCATGTTTAAGGGTAAACCCTATATAATGGGACATACTGCTGAATTTGTTGCTCAACACCTTAATATATCAAGGCAGGAAATGGATGAACTTGCATTAAGAAGCCATAATCAGGCTGAAAGAGCAACAAATGACGGTACATTTAAAAAAGAAATAGTTCCTGTTAAACTTATCGGCAAAAAGGGCAGAGTAAGTATTTTTGACAAGGATGAGCATTTCAAACCGGGTATAACCATGGAAAAACTTGCAAGCCTCCCTCCTGCATTTATCCCAAAAACAGGCAGGGTAACGGCAGGTAACTCAAGTGGCATCAATGATGGATCTGCAGGCATGATTATTATGTCGGCAAAAAAAGCAAAAGAACTTTCAATAAAACCTCTGGCAAAAATAAAAGCCGTGTCCAGAGGAGCCTGCCATCCTTCTGTCATGGGGCTTTCTCCTGTGCCTGCAGTGAATAATCTTGTTAATGCAACAAAGTTTTCCATTGAAGATTTTGAATTAATAGAGTTAAATGAAGCTTTTGCAGCTCAATATATAGGATGTGAAAAAGAATTAAAACTTAAGCGTGAACTTGTAAATATAAACGGATCAGGAATCGGTCTGGGTCATCCTGTTGGTGCAACAGGAGCAAGGATAGTGGTAAGCCTTGTTCATGCTCTTGCCAGCCATGAAAAAACATTGGGCATGGCAACACTTTGCGGAGGCGGTGGAATAGCCATGGCAATGGTTGTTGAAATGATATAAAAATGAGTTTAACCAAAAGGGGAAAATATGAAAATACTTCATACTTCAGACTGGCATATTGGACGTAACCTTTATGGCAGAAGAAGGTATGAAGAATTTGAATCCTTTTTAAACTGGCTTTCTGGTTTAATACATACTGAACAAATCAATGTTTTGGTTGTTGCAGGAGATATTTTTGATAATACAACTCCGAGCAACAGAGCCCAGGAACTTTATTATCAATTTTTAAAAAGAGCTGCTGCATCACAATGCAGGCATATAGTAATAATTGGTGGTAATCATGATTCTCCGTCTTTTCTTAATGCCCCAAAACAAATACTGAAATTTTTAAATATTCATATTATCGGAGCTGCCTTACCAGAGATTGAAAAACAGATTTTGGTACTAAAAGATGATACTGGTAAAGCAGAGCTTATTGTAGTTGCAGTGCCTTATCTGCGGGACAGGGATATAAGGTCGGTTGAAACAGGCGAGAGCGTTCAGGATAAAGATGATAAAATTATCAAAGGAATCAGCGCTCATTATACAAAAGTATGTAAAATCGCAGAACAGATCAATAATAATCTGGATAAAAAAGTGCCTGTTATTGCCACAGGCCACCTTTTTGCAGCAGGGGGCAAGGTTGCTAAGGGAGATGGTGTAAGGGAACTTTATATTGGTTCCCTTGCAGGAATAGGTGCAGATATTTTTCCGGAATTTATAGATTATGTTGCTCTGGGGCATCTCCATTCTGCCCAGAAAGTTGCAGGCATAGATCATATTAGATATTCAGGTTCTCCTGTTCCCATGGGCTTTGGAGAAGCTTTACAGAAGAAAAAAGTATTGGTAGTGGATTTTTTTAATAGTGATGCTTCAATAAAAGAAGTGATTGTACCGGTATTCCAGAGATTGTCACAGGTCAAGGGCAGCCTTGATCAGATAAATGAAAAAATTAAAGAATTAAAACAGGATAATTTACCTGTATGGGTTGAAATTATTTATAATGGTGAGGAAATACCTGCAGATTTAAGAAATTTTGTGGATGAGATGATTGCAGAAAGTAAAATTGAGGTGTTAAGAATAAAAAATGAGCGGAAAATTGATGGTATATTAAAGGCTCAAGATGATAAAAACTCGGATAATTTAAAAAGCCTTGATGAAATGGATGAAACAGAAGTATTTAAACAATGTATGGATATTAATAATATACCTGAAACCCAGCAGAAAGAATTATCAGATGCATTTTCTATGATTATAAAAGATATGGTAGAAGAAATCTGATGAAAATACTTAATATTCATTTTAAAAATTTGAATTCCCTGGAAGGTGAGTGGCAGATAGATTTTACAAAGGATTGTTATGTCTCTGACGGGATTTTTTTGATAACAGGGAGTACAGGATCAGGAAAAACAACAATATTAGATGCAATTTGTCTTGCTTTGTATGGAGCAACTCCGCGGCTTGGTAAAATCACCAAATCATCAAATGGGATAATGTCAAGACAGACTGGTGAATGCTTTGCCGAGGTCATGTTCGAAACCATGCAGGGAAGGTTTATTTGCCATTTCAGCCACCATCGTTCAAAAAAAAAGCCAGAAGGAAAATTGCAGCAGCCTAAACATGAAATATCAGATGCTGATACAGGAAAGCTGATTGAATCAAAATTAAGAAATGTTGTTCTGGTGGTCGAAAAAAAAACAGGCATGGATTTTGACAGGTTTACAAGGTCGAGCCTCCTTGCCCAGGGCGGGTTTGCAGCTTTTTTAAATGCGAGTCCCGATGAAAGAGCTCCAATACTTGAACAAATCACCGGCACAGAGATATACAGCAGAATATCCATTCAAGTACATAAAAAAAAGACTCTGGAAAATGAAAAACTTGAAAAACTTGAATTGTTTCTTTCCGGGATGCAGGTCTTGGATAATGACCATGAAATCGATCTGATTTCACAATTAGAACAAAACCATAAGATTGAAAAAAATCTGGTCAAAGAACATGGTTTAATAAATGAGAAAATTCAATATCAAAAAGACCTGAAAGACAAGCAGGCTCAATTGGAGCATGATTCAGCCTTGATTTTGGGGAAAAAACAGGAACTTGCTGAAATTGAAAAAATAAAAGCAAAAAATAAATTAAAATTTGATGACTTGAAACAAAAAAGAACTCAGGGAAAACAACTTATTAAAAAAGTACGCGAAAAAGATTTTTATATAATAGAAAAGCAAAAAGAGATTAAAAATCTTTTGCTGATGATTAAAAAGGATCAGGAAAAAGCGTCAGACATGGAGAAAAACACCAAAAGTATTTTAAAGAGCCTTTTATCAAACCAGAAAATAATTCAAGGTATAGATCAATATTTTAAGGAAAATCAAAATCATTCTTTTCTTGTGGAAAACTTTACAGGTATAGAACAGATGTTTAAGACATTAAACCTCAATAATATAAAAATGCAAAATATTTCCGACAGGATTTCAAAGGCTGAATCAAGAAAAAAAGCAATAGCAAAAGAATATTTAAAAATAGAAAATAAAAAGAATCTACTTGTAAAGGAACTTGAAGAAAAAGACCGGATAAAAAAGAATCTTGATGTTGAACTTGCAGAGCTTGTAACAGGCAATGATTTAAAAGCCTTGCGCAAGACAATTGATGGTTTGAAACATAGATTGGTTTTACTTGACAAAATATCATATATCCAGAAAACAATTCAAATCAACAAGGATATTATTAAAAAAGAGCAAGTGGATTTTACTGAAAAATTAAAACAAAGTCATGCATTGGAACATGATATTGAATTGGAAATTAAAACAAAAAAATTACATGAAGACAAGATAAATCACCTTGAAAAACAAATAAGGCTTTTGGACAGGATAAGGGATCTTGAACAGGAACGTTTGCTGCTTAAAAAAGGGAACCCCTGCCCATTGTGCGGCTCAAAAGACCACCCCTATGTGTCAGAGAAAACCCCGGAAAAACTCCTGGAAGAAACAGAACTTACCAAAATAAAAATAAAATTAAATCAGGTATTGAAAAAACTGGAAAATTTAACTAGTGAAAAGGCAGTAAAGGAAACAAAAGCAAAAAAAATAAGTGAAAAGATTAATGAGTTAAAAGTAAAACTGGATTCTGATAAAAAGGATCAGCAGAAAATTGCCGATCAACTTGGCGTTGACCTTTCCCAGGTAACTGATAAAATGGTCTCTGCTACCCAGGCTGATATAAGTAAAAAGGCAGATCTCGTCAGAAAAATTGAGGTCAAGGAAGATAAGTTAAAAGAATTCACCAGGATATTGGAAAAAGATAGAGCCCATCATCTTAAGAGTTTAAAGGATTTTCAAAAAGCTGATATGGCAAGGGCAGATATAGATAAAGAAATTACAGGGCTTTTAAACGACCATAAGGAAATAAAAAAAGAAATCAGCTCGGATAAATCGATTCTTTTGGATAAAGTTAAAATGTTTGGGATTAATGATATTGAGATGGATCAAATCAGTTATATCCTTGATTCGTTAAGGTCAAAACTTGAGATTTTCAGGAAAAATCAGGCAGATAGAGATATGCTTGAGAAACAAATCATAAGTATGAATTCAAACCTTGATAATATTAAGATCAGGCAGGCAGAGATTTTTGAAAGAATTGAAACAAACATGAGACTGCAGGAAAAATCAGATCTGAAACTTGCGGCTTTGAATAAAGAGCGTAAACTTTTATTTGGTGAGAAGAATCCAGATATTGAAGAGAAAATTCTGGATGAAGAACTGGATAATTTTGAAAAAATTTATTCAAAATCAAACCTTAAAGCAGATAAGCTGAATCATGAATTAAGTCTTTTAAAATTAAATGTGAAAGAGCTTGATAAAGCAATTGTATTATTAAAGCAGAGCCTTGCTGAAACTAAAGAAATCAATTTAAATGTTAAACTTGATATTTTAAATAATGAACTTAAGGATTTACAGCAGAGTATCGGCTCAATAAAGCACCAGCTAAATCAGAATCAGGAGACAAAGAAAAAATTTAAAGAAAAACTTGATTTGATTGAAAAACAGAAAAAAGAATGCAGGCGCTGGAATATTCTCCATGAGCTTATAGGATCTGCCGATGGTAAAAAATTTCGCAATTTTGCCCAGGGTTTGACCTTTGAGATGATGATCAAACATGCCAATCAAAAATTGCAAACCATGACTGACAGGTACCTTCTTATCAGAGATGAAATAAACCCCCTGGAACTTAATGTCCTGGACAATTACCAGGCAGGCGAGATAAGGTCGACTAAGAATTTGTCAGGCGGAGAAGGCTTTATTGTAAGTCTTTCTCTTGCTTTAGGACTTTCAGGCATGGTTTCAAACAATATCAGTGTGGATTCTCTTTTTCTTGATGAAGGATTTGGCACTCTTGATGATGAATCCCTTGAAACTGCACTTGAATCTTTATCCTCTCTTCAACAAACAGGGAAAATCATAGGCCTTATTTCCCATGTTCCTGCCTTAAAAGAACGTATCAGTGTTCAGATTCAGGTTGAACCGGGCATGGGCGGGAGGAGTGCAATCTTTGGACCCGGATGCACCCGGCTATAGCCCAATAC
>CAZTEM010000082.1:0-14284 GCA_964612755.1 uncultured Desulfobacterales bacterium
TATACAAAATTGTATATAGATATTTTAACTATATTACACTATTACATCTGTTAACCTTAAAATTAACCTTAAAAATAATTTTTAACCGAGAATTGCTGAATTAAACAAAATATAATTTGCAATATAACCCTATCTATTCTATACTATTTCATACAATTATATATAAATTGCACACGATCTTATACCAGGAAACAAAAAATGGGATATATCACTAGAAGAAAATTCTTAAAATATTCCCTGGGTGCAGGCGGAACTGCCTTAGCAAGTCAATTCACCAATGCAAAAAATCTTTTTGGGCAATCCCGTGAGAAACTCAAATTAAACATTGGATACCTTCCAATAGCAGATCATTTGATTTTACCTGTATCAAAGGGACTGGACAATGGTTTATACAATTATATTAATGTAAATCCCTGTTTATGCCAGTCCTGGGACGAAATATCAGGGAAAATGGATATGGGAATACTTAATGCAGCTTTTATGCTTGCTCCCCTTGCCATGCACAAGGTCATAAATGGCGCTTCCATGAGATGCCTGCTGCTTGGACATACAAACGGCAGTGTTATTGCTGTTAACAAAACAATAACCAATGGTAAAGACCTTAATGGGAAAACCATTGGAATTCCCCATTCCAAATCAACTCACAGGGTTTTATTATACAAATATTTTAAAGACAGGGGCATGGAAAAAAATATTAATATAAAACTTGTTAAAATACCTCCTCCATTGACAATTGCAAGCTTAAAATCAGGAAAAATTGATGGATATTGCGTAGCAGAACCCTGGGGCAGCCAGGGACTTAAAGCAGGCGTTGCCGATATCCTTGAAAGTTCGCATAATATTATCCCGAACCATGCATGCTGTATTGTCATGGTCAAAAACAGGATCATTGATAAACATATGGATGGAATTTCAGAATGGGTAAAAAGTCTTATTAACGCAGGGAAATTCATACATACTAACCCGAAACAGGCAGGTTTAATGCAAAAGCCTTTCATGAATCAGGTGCCGGAAGACATTGCCCAGGCTATTAAAAAAGAATTTATCTCCTATGTTAATATTAAACCTGATAAAGCAAAACTTGATATTATTGGCAAACTTTCATTGGAATGCGGGCTTTTGCATGAAAAATATAATTTCAGCCATTTTGTTGACAATCGTTTCGCATAGGAGTCCTTACGATAACCATGGAAAAACTAACAAAATGATAGGGCAGAACAAAAATATTCTCCAGTATATAATTAAAAAAGGATTGTTCAGGACAATAGTATTGTGTTTTCTTGCGATATCGCTGATACCACTTATCATCATCACAGGCATCACCTATAAACATAATTATAAATTTTTAACGAAAACTGCTGCAATAAGGCTTACCAGAGCTGCGACACTGAAATCAAACCAGATCCATCATTTTTTCCATGATAGTTTTTCTGCTCTTTTTGTACAGGCACGGTCCAACAATACAATTTCCCTTTTAAAAAATCTGGATGCATCCTTTAAAGCATCCAAATTAAGCCCGGGTGAATTCATACAAACAAAGCAATGGAAATATATTGTCAAACAATATGAACAAGATATGGAATTTTTCCTGGATGCCAATGATCTATATGATTTATTAATAATAGATTCCAAAGGAAATATTCTCTTCACAGATAACCAGAGTAAAAATTTAGGCGCAAATGTATTTATATCATCTGATTCATTATTTAACAAAGCATGCCAGGATGCGTTCAACAGAGAAATGCCTGTATTTTCAGGAATCGAAAAAGACAGATATTTTAATAATTTAATGACAGGGTATCTGATCACCTTGATTTTTGATAAAAATAAGAAAAAAATCGGCATTGCTGCAGTACAGTTTACCAGTGATATAATCGATAAAATTATCCAGTCAACCACAGGATTAGATGATCAAGGAGAAATATATCTCATTGACGAACAATTCAGAATGATATCAAGCTCCAGTAAAGAAAATAGTTTCAGAATTTTATCACCGGTAAAATCTACCAGGGCAGAGCTCTGGTTTAAAAACCATGTGGAAAGTGCATGCCCCCTTGTGGCCATGGGAAAGCCCTCGATCTATACAAATTATAAAAACATTAAAGTATTAGGCTTACATAGGAATATTATTACCGCAGGCAAACCCCTTGCAATTATCACTGAAATTCCTGAAAATCTGGCTTTTAGACAGGCAATAATGCAAAAAAATACTGCTTTTTTTGTCCTGGGAGTTACAGCATTTATTGTTATTGTAATGGCTTTTATTATTGCCAATAAAATAACCATGCCCATTTCCGAACTTTCAGCCATTACAAAAAAAATTACTGCAGGAAGCACAGATCACACAATTGACATAAAATCCAATAATGAAATAGGTGAGCTTGCGGAAAATTTTCGTACAATGATCAAAAGGCAGCAGGAAACTGAAAAAATATTACAAAAAAGCGAGGAACGCTTTCGGGGCATTGTTGATAGTATGGCTGACTGGGTATGGGAAATTGATAGTAATGGCTGTTATACATTTTGTTCGGAAAAGATTGAAAATATTCTGGGATATTCCCAGGACGAAGTAATTGGAAAAACACCATTTGATTTTATGGTGCCGGACCAGGTAGAAAGACTGCGTAAAATATTCAGCCAGATAGCTGAAGAAAAAAAGCCAATTAAAAACCTTGAAAACTGGAACCTGAGTAAAGACGGTCAGCGCCTGTGTATTTTAACAAACGGTATCCCGATTCTAAATAAGAACGGTAATTTACTTGGGTTTCGTGGCGTTGATACTGATATAACAAAACAGAAAAAAATCCAGGAAAAAATCCAGGAGGCAAGTGATAATTTTAATAATGTATATTATAATTCTTTTTCAGCCATTTCCACAATTGACGGAGATAAATTTATTGATTGCAATGATGCATTGGTAACTATGCTGAATGCAGATAATAAAGATAATGTATTAAACACACACCCCTCTGATTTATCACCTGAAAAACAACCCGACGGAAAAAATTCCTTTGAAAAAGCAAATAAAATGATAAAGATTGCCTTTGAAAAGGGATTTAACAATTTTGAATGGGTGCACAAAAAAGTTACAGGTCAGGAATTCCCCGTTGCCGTTTCCTTGACAAGAATCAAGCATAAAAACAAACCTGTATTGCATTGCCTTTGGAAAGATCTTTCCGAGGAAAAAAAGATGATTGACAATCTTAATAAGGCCAAAAAAGAAGCAATGGCAGCAAGTAAAGCAAAATCAGAATTCCTTGCCAATATGAGCCATGAAATCAGGACACCCATGAATGGTGTTATCGGCATGACTGACCTGCTTTTTTATACTGATCTTAATGATACTCAATTAAAATATGCAACAATAATAAAAAACAGTGGTGAATCACTTTTAACCTTAATCAATGATATCCTTGATTTTTCAAAAATCTCTGCCGGCAAACTGGACATTGAAGAAATTGATTTTGATTTAAGAAATCTCATGGATGATTTTGCTGCCACCATGTCATTTAAGATAGAAGAAAAAGGTCTTGAACTGATCTGCTCAACTGCTCCCGACCTCCCCCAATATTTTAAAGGTGACCCCGGAAGAATAAGACAGATTCTAACCAATCTTGCAGGGAACGCAATCAAATTTACAGAAAAAGGCGAAATTTTTGTATCATGCCGCCTTGAGGAGGAATTCAAGGATACATATAAATTATATTTCTCAGTTAAAGATACTGGAATAGGTATTCCAAAAAAGAATCAGGCAAAACTTTTTGAACAATTTACCCAGGCTGACAATTCAATCACCAGACAATTCGGTGGAACAGGTCTGGGGCTTACCATATCCAAAAAATTATCCGAGTTAATGAATGGTGAAATAGGTATAAACAGCACTGAAGGCAAGGGTTCCACCTTCTGGTTCACCCTTATTTTAAAAAAATCCGAGAAAAAAGCGGAACCTGTAATGACCGGAGATTTGACCAAGGCAAAGATTCTTGTTGTTGACGACAATGCAACTAATCTCAAACTGATTGGCACCATGCTTTCTTCCTGGGATATCAACCATAGTCTGTCAAAGGAAGACACCAAAGTAGTGGATATATTATATAAAGCTGTTGAGAATAGAACCCCCTTTGATATTGTGATTATTGATATGCATATGCCTGGAAAAACCAGTCTCAATATTTGTAAAAAAATTAAAAAAGATGACAAATTAAAACATACACACCTCATAGTTTTGACATCTCTTGCAAACCGTGGAGATGCCGGAGTATATAAGGATATAGGATGTTCTGCCTTTTTAACCAAGCCAATACGGCAATCAGACCTTTATGATTGTTTAAGCCAGATAATGGGCATATCCACAGAGAACAAAAATAAACATGAAGCTCAATTAATAACCCGCCATACGATTAATGAAAACCGGAAAATAAAAACCAGAATTCTCCTGGTGGAGGACAACCTTATTAACAGAAAAGTTGCAACGGCAATATTTAAAAAAATTGGTTATAATACTGATCTGGCCGTGGATGGTATGGACGCTCTGGAAAAACTTGAATCTGAGCCATATGATATTGTTTTTATGGATCTGCAGATGCCGAGAATGGGCGGTTTTGAAGCAACAAAAAAAATTAGACAGGGCAAATCCCATGGAATAAATCATAAAATACCCATAATTGCAATGACAGCCAATGCCATGAAAGGTGACAGAGAAAAATGCCTTAAAGCAGGCATGGACGACTATTTGAGCAAACCAATTAAAGTTGAAGCAATCCTCGGTATGATCAATAAATGGCTACCCAAAACCACTTGAACATTGCGACCAAAAATTATATTCTACATTTATTTAAAGTAGTATATACATACAGGGGAATTTCATGCTTTATATAAATGCAAATGATATTGAAAATATTTTGAGTTTGCAGGAATTTGTTGATGCCATTGAAAAAGCATTGACCATAATGGGGAAAAAACAATTTTTCATGCCTGAAAGAACTCATATACATCAAAAAAATAACACCTTATTGCTTATGCCCTGTTTTACAGATCAATATTTTGGAACAAAGCTTGTTTCTGTTTTTCCTGATAATGCTGAAAAAGGCAAGCCTGTAATATATGGCAATATGATCCTGAATAAAGCAGATACAGGAGAGGCTACAGCAATAATTGACGGAGCAAAACTCACAGCAATGCGGACAGGTGCAGTAGGAGCATTGGGTATCCGATATCTCATGTCCGAATCCGATAAGAAAACAAGTAAAAATCTTGGCATTATCGGAGCAGGGGTTCAAGGTGTGCACCAGGCTATTTTTGCTTGTAGTGAAACAAAAATAAGTAAAATATATGTTTTTGATTTTAAAGAAAAAAATATTAGATCTCTAAAAAAACAAGTAAATCTCCACCATGAAAATATAATTGTACAAAAGGCTGAAACACCAGTACAACTCATTGAAAATTCAGGCATTATCATCACTGCAACAAATTCATTCACTCCTGTTATTCCTGACAATAAAGATTTACTTAAGAACAAAATATTTATAGGAATAGGATCATTCAAACCTGATATGATGGAATTTTCAAAATCCTTATTTGAGGTTGCAGATATAATTTTTGTGGACACAATGATCGCAAAAAAAGAATCAGGTGATCTTGTTACACCTTTGCAGAAAAACTGGATCAATGATAATCAAATAATTGAAATTGCCAGTCTTGTTTCAGGTAAAATTTCAATTAATGATAAAAAACAAGGAACAAAAGTTTTCAAATCTGTGGGAATGGGCTTATTTGACCTTATTATAGCCCAAAAATTATATGAGAAAGCAATAGAATCAAATATGGGGCAAAAGGTAATCACATGAAAAATATTTTAGAAAAAACAAACCTGCCTTTATCTGACGATTCTGATATTATTGAAACCATAGATATGCACACAGGAGGTGAACCATTAAGGATAATTACAAAGGGGCTTCCTGAAATAAAAGGTAAAACAATCCTTGAAAAGCGAAAATATTTTAAAACAAATTTTGATAGCATCAGGACAGGATTAATGTTTGAACCCAGAGGGCATGCAGATATGTATGGGGCAATCATCACACCGCCCTGCACAGAAGATGCTGATTTTGGAACATTTTTCATGCACAATGAAGGTTATAGCACCATGTGCGGTCATGCCATAATAGCTCTTACAAAATTTGTTGTGGAAACAGGTCTTATTAAAAAGCCCATGGATGAAAAGGATGTAAAGGAATTTATTATTAATGCCCCTCCCGGTAAAATTTATTCAAAAGCATATATCCATAACAATCTTGTTGAAAAAGTCTCATTTAGAAATGTACCTTCGTTTTTATATCTTAAGGACCAGACAATTGAGGTTAATGGCATTGGTAAAGTCGATTTCGATATTGCCTATGGAGGTGCCTTTTATGTTTTTTGTAATGCTGAAAATTTAAACATTGAGATAAAACCAAAGGAATATAATAAGCTCATTGATTATGGAAGAAAAATAAAATATGCTGTAATGGATAAATTTGACATAAAACATCCCTTTGAAAATGATTTAAGCTTTCTTTACGGTACCATAATAACAGGCATGCCAAATAATAAAAAACACCATTCAAGGAACGTATGCATATTTGCCGAGGGCGAAGTTGACAGATCTTCTACAGGCTCAGGAGTCAGTGCCAGGGCAGCAATACATTATGCAAAAAAAGAAATTAAAAAAAATGAGACTATTAAAATAGAAAGTATTATAGATACTCTTATGAGTGTTAAAGTGGTAAAAGAAGTTAAATATGGTTCATATGATGCTGTAATTCCGGAAGTCTCAGGCACAGCACATTTTACAGGTCAGCACAGGTTCTGCTTTGACTCAAAAGATTCCTTGAATAAGGGATTTATTTTCAGATAATTATAAATAAATTAAAATGGTTAAATATGTCTTTTATTAATAGAGCAAATATTATTGTCAAGGCACTAGACAAGCTTGATAAAAAAGTTAAACAGGGTAAGGGCAAGGTCATAAATCTTTGCTCCATGCAGGAATTAATTTCAGAGCTTAATCTCAAAGCTTTTATCAAAGATGGCAGTATGTCGGAAAATGAGCTTGCCCAATTTGTGGAAAAATATCTTTTGGCAACTACAAAGCTCAATCATCCTGGATTCTTTGCCCACCAGGTTGCCCCGCCCCATTATGCCGGATCACTTGGGTCAATGATTGACGGATTTACAAATAATGCCATGGCAATATATGAGATGGGACCTCCTGCTGCTGCCATTGAATATTTCTTAATTAATTGGTTCTTAAAAAAAGTTGGATGGAATCCTTCTCCTTTGCCAGGGAGCGATCTAAAAAACAACAATCTTCAATTTGGAGGAGGAGTTCTTACCCATGGAGGTTCTCTTGCAAATCTTACAGCCATGCTTGCAGCTCGCAACCAAATTGCCCCAGATGCATGGGAAAACGGGAACCCAAACGATCTTGCTTTACTTGCTCCATCAGGCAGTCATTATTCCAATGCAAGGTCAGCAGGCATTCTGGGGATAGGTCAAAAAGCTATTTATCACTTACAACTAGATAAAAACGGGTCAATAATTCCTGATAAGCTTGAACAGGTTTATCTAAAAATGAAAAATGATGGGAAACGACCTATAGCTTTGATTGCCAATGCTTGCAGCACTGCAGTAGGCATATATGACCCCCTGGATGAAACAGGTGATTTCTGCAATGAAAACAATATATGGTTTCATGTGGATGGAGCCCATGGCGCAAGCGTCCTTTTAAGTGAAAAATATAAACACCTGGTAAAAGGAATTGAAAAAGCAGATTCCCTTACATGGGATGCCCATAAATTAATGCAGGTACCGACATTATGCGCAGCGTTATTGTTTAAAGATCATAAAAGCATTGACACGGCATTTAAACAGGAAGCAAGTTATTTGTTCCACGAAAAAGAACAGCCCGGATTTGATTTTCTCCACCGTACAATTGAATGTACAAAAGCAGGGCTTGGATTAAAATTATTCATGGTGCTTGCAGCACTGGGTGAAAAAGGTTTGTCTGATTATATTGAATCAAGGACTGAGCTTACACTCAAAGCTTATGAATATATACAGAGTCTTCCAAACTTTGAATGCCCTGTAAAACCAGAGAGTAATATACTTTGTTTTAAAATCAAAGGAGATGATGATTTACAGATAAAAATCAGAGACACTCTAATTGCAAAGGGCGATTTTTATTTATCAACCACATCTTTTAATGATATAAGATATCTTCGTTTTGTCATTATGAGTCCTGCAACAAATTTTAAAAATATTAAGCAGACAATTACAAATATTGGACAAGTAAAAGACAGCTTAAATGGATATAAAAGATGTCTATGAAAAATAAAGGCTGCAGCATAATATTTTTTAATGACCATGATCAGGTTTTATTATTTTTAAGGGATAATATTTCAAGTATTCCCTATCCAAATATGTGGGATCTTTTAGGAGGGCATGTTGAAAAAAATGAAACCCCTGAACAATGTATTATCAGGGAAATAAAAGAAGAAATAGATATTGAGCTTAAAAATTTTCAACAATATAAAATTGTGGACTTTGATGACAGACAAGAGTATGTATTCTTAAAAAAAGTAAACTTGGATATAAATAAATTAGAATTGACAGAAGGGCAGCAACTAAAGTGGTTCACCCGGGACGAAATAAAACAATTACACCTTGCATGCGGGTTTGACAAAGTTGTAAGGAATTTTTTTAAAGACAAAATCAAATGATGCAGAAAAAATACTTAATTATTATGGGAGTTATATTATTACTATCTTTTCCTCAAAATATTTTTGCCCATCCCCATGTTTTTATCAGCCAGAGAGTAAAAATTGTTTTTGATCAAAACGGTCTTGCAGGCTTTAATATGGAATGGGAATTTGATGATATGTTTGCAAGCATGATTGCAGGTGATTATGACATCAACAGAAACTGGATTCTGGAAAAAAATGAAATTTCAACAATCAAAAAAAAAGCCTTTTCCTATTTAGCCCATTCTGATTATTTTACTTTTATCAAGATTGATCAGAAGCCTTTTAAAGTAAAATTTGTTAAAGATTTTTCAGCAGAACTTAAAACTAAAAAATTGATTTATAAATTTTTTATCCCCTGCCATGTAAGTGCCAAAAAAGATATTAAGCATATAATTGTTGCAACCTATGATCCAACCTATTATTCGGCTATTTTCTTTGCTAAAAAAAATGGAGTCACCCTGGATAACCCCCAGGGCAATTTAAAAAAATTTGAAATAAAAACTCTGGTCAAAGAGGACAAATCAACAAAAATATATTTTGATATGATAAATCCCATGGCTTTATTTATGGACTTTAAACTTAAATAAATGAAAAAAAACATATTAATTATATTTATATTATCAACTTTATTGATCTCAGTATTTACCCACATAGCTTATGCCCAGGGCAATCCATTCACCTCACCAGACGTTGATTCTGCTGAAACAGCAAAACATGGGAACCCTTCAATACTCAATAAGATTTTTTTAAAAATAATTCTATGGCAGCAATATTTAAAAACTAAAATGAGCTTTCTTGTGCGCCAGGCAAAAGCAACGCACAGCATGAAACCAATCTGGCTGCTGATCTTTACAGCATTTATCTATGGCGTGATCCATGCAGCAGGTCCGGGTCATGGCAAAGCCCTTGCATTGTCCTATGCATTAACACAAGACCCTTCCTATTGCCGCGGGTTGATTTTTGGTAATTTCATTGCACTTTTCCATGGCCTTTCCGGTATTGTTTTTGTAATTTTTATAAAGCTGATCATAAACACAAGTGTTATGGATAATCTTAATCAGGTTACCAGAATAACTCAAATTGTATCCTATAGTATTATTGCTTTAGCAGGAACATTAATTTTCCTTTATAATATCTATAAGATAGTAAAATCAAACACACAAAATCCAGAAAAAAATCATACCAAACTAAATCCAATCTTAGCTGCTGCTGCCATTGGCTGTATTCCATGTCCCGGTGTTATACTGGTAATGATTTTTGCCTTGTCAATGAATTTGCTCATGCTCAGCATAATCCTTGGTCTGGCAATATCACTTGGAATGGCTTTTACAATTTCCATTGTTGTCATATTAGCAATATCTGGTAAGTTTGTCTCCCTTGCTGCCATTGAAAAAAAGAACAAATCAATACAATTTGAAACCTGGATTGAACTTTTTGCAGGTGCAGGTTTAATGATATTAGGTCTTTTATTCCTGGGAGCCAATATATAATTTTCTATTCCTTTTCTTTTAATTTATTGACATTACTTAATTTCTCATATAGAGGTAGTAGGAGTTTTTATTATGGTTCCAATGATTATAAGGGTTACACTGTTGTCAGAAAAAAAAAGAATAAAAAAAAGATATACGTTTTTGAGTTTAATTATTATTTGCTCAATGGTTCTTGTATTCAATCTAATCTTATCATCTTCTTCTAAAACCAATATTGTTCGACCTGGTTTCAGCGACCTGGACAAACCTGTTCTAAATCACCAAAACATTTATATACATGAAACCAGAAAACTTAGTAAACCTGAATACCTTATTAAAACCGGATCCATTAAAAACAAACCTGTGTATTGTGAATTTAAAGATCAGGGGCTATCATCTTTGGAAATTTTAGAACTTTCAAAAGATTTTAAAAAAGTCTTTGATTTTAGAAAAGCAAGAAAAGGAGATAAATATACACTTTATTTTTCCAGAAAAAATAATAAGCTTAAAAAAATAGAATATAAAAGAAATCTTTTAACTCAATATATTGCAAAAAAAAATAATTCAGGCAAATTTGATGTAGAGAAAAAAAAGATTCTTCTCAAAAAAAAAATAATTGCAAAAGAATTTATCCTGGATGGATCTCTTTTTCATACAATTTTATCCGGTGGTGAAGGTTATTCATTGGCATGTGAATTTACAGATATTTTTTCCTGGGACATTGATTTTTTCCTTTTCCCGAGAAAAGGAGACAAAATAAAAATTGAATTTGAAAAATTATCCAAAGACGGAAACTTTGTAAAATATGGTAAAATACTTGCAGCTCAATATATTGCAAAGGATAAAACCTTTTCAGCTTTTTTATTTGATAATGGTAAATACCAGAATTATTATGATGAGAAAGGTAATCCTTTAAGAAAAATGTTTTTACGGGTTCCAATCAAATCAGGTCATATGACTTCACCTTTTTCCCTTAGACGTTTCCACCCCATTGACAAAAAATGGAAAAGGCATACAGGCATTGATTATGGTTCAAGCACTGGCACTCCGATATTTGCCACTGCCAATGGCAAAGTAAAATTTGCAGGCTGGTCCACAGGATATGGAAAACTTGTAATTGTGGTACATCCCAATGGCTATGAAACCTATTATGGACATTGCAGTAAACTTTTAGTAAAGCCCGGAAAATATGTAAATCAGGGGGAAGTTATTGCCAGGGTTGGTTCCACTGGTCATGCAACAGGTCCCCATGTGCATTATGAAGTCAGAATCAACAGAAAACCTATAAATCCTAATTGCTTAAAATCATCTCCTGGCAAGCCCCTTGCTGACAAATTCATTGCAGAATATAAAAATCTTGTCAGAAAAAGGCTTGACACACTTAATTCCAATATTCAAATTGCATCATCAAAAATTAAATTACAAAACAAATCCTGATATTGCTTAATCTAATCAAACAAGCACTTTTTCAAGCTGTTGTACCAGAAAATCTATTTCTTTATCATTAATAATTAAAGGCGGCGAAATTCGTATTGTATGACCATGGCTGTCATTTGCCACCACTCCAAGGTCTGCAAGTTTGCGGCAAAATTCCATGGCATTGCCGTTTTTCACTTCGATCCCGATAAATAAACCTCTGCCTCGAACTTCTTTAACATGGGGAGATTTCTCAGCTATTTTTTCAATTTTTGCCTTTAGTATTTTACCTTTTTCAGCAGCTCTTTTCACAAGATTTTCTTTTTCAATTATTTCAAGACCTGCAACTCCTGCAACACAAGCAAGCGGGTAACCGCCAAAAGTCGAACCATCAGACCCCTTAGTAAAAACCATATCCATAATTTTTGCATTGGTAATAAATACTGATAAGGGAATAATGCCGCCTGAAAGTGCTTTGCCTAAAATAATTCCATCAGGGACAATATTATCATGTTCAAAACAGAATTTTTTCCCTGTTCGTCCGAGTCCAACCTGAATTTCATCACAAATAAGCAGAAGATCATTGTCATCGGCAAGGGTTCTTAAGCCTTTTAAAAATCCTTTGGGAGGAACAATCATACCTCCTTCTCCCTGCATGGGCTCAACAAGAATTCCACAAGTGTTCTTATTGATTGCCTTTTTAACTGCAAAAATATCACCATATTCAACAGATACATAACCCTTTGTCAGAGGACCAAAACCCTGTCTGGATTTTTCACTGCTGGAAAATGAAATCACAGAAATGGTGCGCCCATGAAAATTATTATTAAATACAATAATTTCCTGATCCCCATCTTTAATGCCCTTTTGTTTATAACCATAATAGCGCATTGCCTTAATTGCTGTCTCAACTGATTCAACACCACCGTTTTTAGGAAGCACTTTATTGCCGTTATTGCCAAACCTTAGTCCTAACTGGGGTGCAAAGTCAGCAGCTTTTGAAAGAAACACGCCCAGGGGATCAGTATATACAACATTGGACAATACAGATGCAAATTTCCCCTCAAGTGCATTGGTTATGGCTTTAATTAAATAAGGGTGATGATGCCCCGGATTTGCTGCAGAATAAGCTGCAAGGCAATCTAAATATTTATTGCCTTTTTCATCATATAACCAGGATCCAATTGCATGCCTTATTACAAGCCTTACCCTTTCATAATGATGTGCTCCGCAGGTCTCTTCAAAATCAAAAATCTCAGAGTCTGAAAATCTAGAAAACCCTGTTCCAATATTATCCTTTTTTAATATATCCATATTGTCCTCCTTTTCAATCAATGCTTTATTGATCTATTCATCTTTTTTAATAATCTCATAAATCTTTTTTTCTTTTTCAGATAATTCTTTATTATCATCATATATTTTTGTTAGAAAACAATGATAGAAATCATGGCGAAGACTATCCCTGTTTGCAGTTACAAACCATTTATTACGTGTCCAGCTAATGGGAGACAAATCTTCATTACCCTGTTCAAAAACGCCTGCAAGGGATTCTTTTTTATCCGTAATAATATCAAAGGACCTGCCCCCGATTTTTTCAATCAACAAATCTTTTTCAGGATGGATCACCTGAACATCAAAGTTAACAGACACATCTCCCATGGCAATATATCTAATATTAACCCCGCGTTTAT
The DNA here is from genome assembly GCA_964612755.1 of uncultured Desulfobacterales bacterium. Classification (GTDB taxonomy): domain Bacteria; phylum Desulfobacterota; class Desulfobacteria; order Desulfobacterales; family Desulfobacteraceae; genus JAIOSM01. Next base: position 13,360 of record CAZTEM010000082.1, read on the forward strand.
CTGCCTGTTTCAAGTATTTTTCCAGGTAATTACTTGCTTTGGAAAATAACCTGGCATAGATTTCATGCTCGGCATTATTAATCATTTCTTCTGCCTTGATCATGATATTTTCATATCCGGTAAGGGTCCATATATATTCGTATAGAGGTTCCTGGGATGCTTTTGAAACCTCTTTTTCAAAGACATCAAGCTTTTTTTTAAAATCAATTTTGAGCTTTTTGATCAATTCGTCAGGAGGAAATGGTGCATAAAGGGAAGAATCTATTTCAAGAACATAGCCTTTAGAAATCATGCTGCGCAACACATCATAAATTCTTGACCTTGCAATGCCGGAAATTTTACTGAGTTTTGAGCCGTTCACAGGATGTTTGCTCACAAGAGCCATATAGCAGGCGGCTTCATATTGTGTAAATCCAAGCTCTTTTAAACACAAATTATTTTCCATAATCCAATCCTCTTTTTTATGTTGCTACCTTAATAGCAACATAAGTCAAAATGATCAAATTGTCAACCTTTTCCAGCACACTTGCTCATAAAACATAAAAAAAAGGAACAAGGGAGGGTTAAAAAAAACTCGACAAGTCTGAATATTAATATTAGAGGTACAAAGTGGCTCCTGAAATTGCAGTTTTGATATAAATTTCAGTCAAAATATTTACATACAATTTTGCCTTTTTGGTTATTACAGAGAAATAAATGGAAGAAGTGAGGCTTGGATATGCTTTTGCAGTTTAAGTTTCACTTGAAACGAATGCACTGCAAAAGCATATCCAAGCCTCACTTTACCCGATCTTATACCCTGAAAGACAATATGACATTGTTGTTTTATAATGAAATAATATAGCCATGATTATATTTTATATCCAGTACGGTTTGTAAAATATAAAGATTTGTCAATATATGTAATCTCTTTATTAATTGAGAC
>CAZTEM010000083.1:0-13897 GCA_964612755.1 uncultured Desulfobacterales bacterium
TTATTGAATATAATATGAGGCGGTATGCAAAAGAAAACAACAAGGATCTTCCGGGGTGGAAAAAGCGAAGAACAGACAAGCCCACAGCTTTTATGCTGATGACAAGGTTCCAATATTTATTGATTATCAAACTTGGAAATCACAGGCAATTAGGCAGACCCTTGTCCCAAATTCAAGGGGTTAAATTCTCGAATATTTACAAATCCGGAGGGGGATAGTTGAACTTGGTCAAGGGGGAAATACCCTATAGTTAAATATAAGGTGTGGAATGTGAGACTTAGCAAAGGTAATATTGAGTTGTATTTTGATTTTATCTTCACAATATTAAGGAATCCATAGACAAAGCAGATAAACTACAAACAATTTATCTGCTCTGATTTATATGCAGAATAGATAAAAGGTGACCCCTACTCATTTTCCAAACTCTCCAAATCCTGATCTGATTGCAGAATATTTGATTTCTGTTTAAGCTGAACTATAGTTGGAGTTATAAAAATTAAAAGTTCCTGTTTATCTTTCGCATCGGTATCAGTCCTGAAGAGTCGTCCTAATAAAGGGATGTTTTGCAAATAGGGGAACCCGGTTTTTCCCATAGTCTTTTTTGATTTAATTACCCCACCTATCATAATAGTATCATTATTATTAACTAAAAGAGTGGTTTTTGCTTCGTTGGTTGATACGGTTGGCACTCCATCACGTATTCCTGCAATATCATTTTTGGTCAAAAGGATATTCAATGATATTCTTTTGTCCGGAGTCACATGGGGCGTGACTTCGAGTAAAAGGTCAACATTCTTATATGCGGTTGTAGTATTGCCGTTACCGTCGGAAATATTATATGGAAATTCGATCCCTTGCTTAATTGTAGCCTTTACATTGTCTAAAGTTAAAATCTTTGGTGATGAAAGGATTTCGACATTGCCTTTAGATTCAGCAGCATTAAGGGCAGTATTTATGAATGTAGCGCCTCCATCCCCAAATCCAAAATGATTTCCGATTGCATTGTTAAATGTAAATGACATAACATTAGTAGGCTTACCTACCGGAGAATTCATTGAAACACTATATTGATTGTTTGCAGGAGTAGCCTTTTCATTAAACCCGAATTTTAACCCGAGCCCCAGTGATCTGGAAAAATCTTTGTTAGCTTCAACAATTTTTGCTTTAATTAATATCTGTGGAGTTACATTGTCTAAAGTATAAATTAAACTTTTAGCTTTATCGATATTAGCCTGGGTGTCATTTATAATGATCATATTGGTTCGTCTATCAACAGTTGCAGAGCCTCTTCCCGAGGTTAGTATTGGTTTTATATGGGGTAATATATCTGAGGATGCATCGGCATAATTAATTGGAATATACTCAGTTTTTAAAGGTTCAAGAGCAAGTTTGGATTTTTTTGCTTTTCTGATTGCTTCAAGTCTCATTTGTTGCTGTCGTCGCTCTGCACTTATTGCAGGGAGAGTAGCAATCCTTATAACATCACCTGTTTCTATTTTCCCTAATTGGTTCATGGATAAAACAAGGTCAAGTACTTGATCCCATGGAATTGCATGCTCTAAAGTGAGAGTCACATTTCCTGTAACATTTTTATCAATGGCAAAATTTTTATTGCTTAGACTGCTGAGAATTCGAAATACATTCTTTATATCAGTTTCATAAAAGTCGAGTTTGATTTTTTCGCCAGTATATAACTTTTCGCCCAATCCGTTTGAGCTGGAGGTTGAATGAGTTTCAGATTTTTGTTCATAAATACTATTGTTAGACTCTATTCCTTCTGAAGATTTTTGTCTATTCACCTTATTATTCGTAATTGGAATACTTGTCATTGTAGAGCTTGATTCATTTTTTTCTAAAGAAGCAGGTGTTATAATAGCAGGGGAGTTCCTATCAGCTTTTGCGAATTTAGGAGGTCTGATACTTGATGGTTCAAAAGATACCGCAAGAATATTATTTTTTTGGACTACTTTATAAGGAACATGTTCTCTTAAATCAATTTCAATTTTAGAGTTTTTATTTTTTTTCTTATATATAGGTAATATCCTATAGACAGCTGATTTAAAATATTTAGTCTCATATGGTCGCTTGTGCTGGTAGGGGATGATTGTATTGTAAAGATTTAAAAACAGAATCCCTTTTTTGCCTTTGGAAAAAGCATATTTAATAGGATGTGATGTGGTGATTTTTAATTCTGTATCTCCTGAATCTCGCACACTAAATTCGATATTTGAAATTTTAGCTATACCTTTTGGTATCTTAGGAGGAGGGGTGTTCTCAGTCTCAGCAATCCTGTCTTTGTCTTGAATCGATTCCGATTCATTGTCATCAGAAGGCAGGATGACTACAAGTTTTCCCTCTTGTGTCTCAATACTATATGGGATATCTTTGTTTAATAGAATTTCAATTTTTGCTGTTTTTTTTTCAGTATCAGCGTATGAAGTAATAATATTGCTTATATTACCTCTTTCTGGTTTGATAGTATCAATAGTATCAGTAAAGATAGTATTCGGCAGATATATTGCTATGCCAAAAGGAAAAGATTGTTTTATAGACGTGTATTGGAGTGCTTGATCCCCTATTATATTTATATGAATAGAATCTGAAGTGGTTTTAACCTCAATACTTTTAACAATTTTTATATCCTGTATAGCATGTCCATCAATTAAAGCATCGTCTTCAGGTTGAGACACAGCATTGCTATTGCTAATGTGTTGTTCGTTTTTTGCAGTGCATCCAAAGAAAACCAAACAAAGAGTAATAATAATAAAAAATACAATACCCGAACACACATTTTTTTTGATTTGATCTTTAAACAATTCTCGCATATTATTACCCATTATTTTTTTTTTGTAGTTTCATTTTTGTTATTTTATTTTCAGTAGTACCATCAAAATTTTCGATTTCTTCTTTAATGTTTATTCCATTGTCTTTTATTTCAACTATTCTACCATTATTTGTGCCGATATATGTCCCGACTTTGACCATATATCCTTTTCCGTTAGATTCCTGGACCATTGCAAAGGTTTTCTTTTTTGTTTGCATCCTTATTATGGCTACTAATTTTAATTGACTTAAATCTAATTTTTCCAGTGGAGTTAGTTTCTTTCTGTTTTGTTTTCGTTTTCGTTTTTTAACAATTATTTTTTTGATTGGAGAAAGGAATGGATCGATTTTATTCTTTGCAATATAATATGGGATTTTATCCACATCATGAATTTCTTCGACCAAATTTCCAGCTGAAGAAGTGTTTTTTAAAATATTATTTTTCTTTTTTGAATCTTTGATCAAAGCTATGGACGTCGACTTTGTATTTATAACATTATTGTTAGCAGTAGTATTTGCCTTTGCGCTAACAGTCTTAGGCTGGATATGTGAAGTGGCGGTGGAAGTCGCAGCCGGTGCAATCTTAGTTTCCTTTAGAGGTGGGGATGGTTTCGTATCCAGTAAAACACCTTTGGCTTTATTAATCTTCGAATTCGTAGAACTCTCTTTTGTAATATTCTTATTATTTTGAGCATTAGCTGTATTGATTATCGGTTTTTCAGGTTTCTTATCTATGACCACGACCGGCTTTTCAGCAACTTGATTAGTAGTTAATTGAGCTGGTTGACTGGGTTTAGGTGATTTTTTTTGCTGTTTAGGCGGAATTATTTTTTTTGTGATAACAATATTTTGTTTTTTTTGGATTTCTTGTTCGGGAGAAGTATCACACGCAGAAAATAATAAAGTACAAAGGAAGAATAAAATTAAAATAAACAATATTTTTTTAAGGTTTTCCATTATTCAGCTTATTTTTTTCCTTTCTTTTTTTTATTAACAAATCTATAAGTTACAGCATTACAGGAAATAGTCAGGGTTTCGCCTCCTCCATTTTTTTGTATGGAAATTCGTTGGATATTAACTATCCGATAAAGTCGTGAAACTTCATCAAAAAAGCGAGCAATTTGATGGAAACGTCCAATAACTCTCATGTCTACAGGGATAACAGCATAAAATCCATCTCTGATTGTTTCTGCTTTTGGTCTGAAACTTAAAAATTGTAAACCTGCTTTTTGTCCTGCACGGGAGATTTCAGTTAAAAGAATGGGAATTTCTTTCTCATCTGGTAACGCAGCCATCGCATAATTTAATTCTACCTTGAGATCTTCCAATTGCTTCAGAAGACCAGCAAGTGCTTGAGCTTGAGCTTTATATCTAACCAGTGTTTGTTTTTTTGTTTTAAGTGTTTTATTTAATTTATTTAATTCGTTGGTTTTGGGTTCGAATATAAAAAAATAAAATCCTGCTCCAATCAAACTGAATGTTACAACACAGGCAAAAAGTTTTTGCAATTTGGAAAGTGCCCCAGCCCATTGGAAAATTGGAGCTATATTTTCGGATGTATTTTTATTTTGTTTGTTTGAAGAACTCATTTTTTATTTCTTTTTAATTTTTTTGGTGCATGTAAGTGAGAAATTCTGTACTATAGTTTTCCCAACAGCCCCTCTGTCTAACCTTTTCAATACAACATTTTTATTGAAAAGTGATGACCTTTCTATTTTAGTCATAAAATCCGCAACTGTCTTTTGATCAAAAGCAACACCATTGATAGAAACTGTATGATTGTTTGCCGATAAATTAGTCAACCACATTTTTTTCGGTATTATTAATTTAGTCATTTCATCTAACAGCTCAATAGTTATTCTTCTTCTTTTCTTTAGTGCTTTTATCGTTTTAACTTTCTTTTTGTAGGCATTAATTTTTTTTCTTATCTGCACAACTCTTTGTGCATCCTTCTTGTATTTTGCAATTTCTTTGTCCACACTTGATATAGTATTTTTTATATTTGTAATTTTTTTATCTAAAATAATACTATACCATGCCAGACCAAGAATTAGACAAATTGTTAGAAGAACAAATATTGATATCTGTTTTCGGATATTCTCTCGCTGGCGAGCTGCTCTAAATGGTAAGAGATTTATTCGTATCATTTGTCATCCACCCTTCTTAAACCTAATCCGATTGCAACTGATGCTAAAGGAGCGAGTTCCTTGATGGTCTCAGCCTGCAGGCGTTTTTTATTAATTTGTATGCCGTCAAAGGGATTAAGGATTGATACGCTTGTGTTTAACTCTGCTGCAAGTGCTTCAGGGAAGCCTCGAATCAGGGCACCACCACCAGTCAAAAATACAAATTCTACATCATTATCTTTGGCTTTTGATCGGAAGGTACTTACCATACCATAAATATCAGCACACCATTCATCTATAACTCCAAGAGTTATTTCTTTTATTTCATCGGTAGAGAGTAAATCTGACTTCTGATCTGCTATTATTATATCAGCTTCTTCTTCTGCACATTCAGCCTCTGTTGCAATTTCGTCTCTTATTTGTGAAATTCCATTGGCATTATCTCTCATCATAAGAGATACCCCGTTTCTGATAATGTTTAAGGAAGTTTTGGAAACGCCAACATCAATCAGCATGGCAACTTTGTTTTCAGGGATGTTTGATAATTTTTCATAAATATTCTGGATTGCAAAAGTATCGACTTCAATAATGCAGGGGTTTAATCCTGCCATTTGTATTACATCAATATACTCAGCTACAAGGTCCTTTTTTACAGCAACAAGGAGAACACTGATTTGCTCAGGAGAAAATTCACTTTCTCCAAGTACTTGATAATCAATATTGACTTCTTCGATGTCATAAGGGATATACTGCTCTGCCTCGGCATAAATTTGATCTTGCAGTTCTTCTTCTGTCTCCCTTGCCATATTAATGGTCTTTATTATTACCGAGTAGCCGCCAGTCGCTATTGCGACATTTTTTTCTCGTATTTTATTTTTCTTAAACAATGTTGTGATCGCATCAGCAACAGTTTTCATGTCTTCGATTCGACCATCTACTATGGAACCAGGAGGAATAGGAGTGATTCCAAATTTTTGCAGATAATACTCGTCTCCTTTCCCTTTTTTTTTAAGCTCAGCGACTTTTATAAAAGAAGAACCCAAATCAAGTCCAACAAGATGATCTTTTGGTTGGAATATCATATATTTTTTATTTTACTCTCTTTTTAATTATTAATAAATAATTCATGAAATCCTTTTAATATATATAATATATGCCCATTTGTTAATATTTATGCTATTATCTCATTACAATGTCAAGTGTTTTTAATAATTTTTTAATGAAAATGCACAAATAACAAGTAAAAACAATAAAAAATCAACTATTATGGCTATGGAACAACAAAATTTACACAGTGAAAAACCATTTCGAATGGTTAAATATTTTACTTTTTTAAGTCTTATAGTGATGTTTCTTGCAACTATTGTTATATCAGTTCTCAACGCTCACTGGACAAAAAAAACGCTTATGGAAAAAAGTAAAGAGTATAATTCTTTGCTTGTTGAGAATCTCAACCACCAGATATTTACCAGATTTGTGATGCCAACATTCTTGAGAGAAGGAGGTATTCAGCTTAGGAAGGATTCTCAATATAATTCAATTGATAATGTTATAAAATCAACTTTACATAGTTTTAACGTTGAAATGGTCAATATCTATGGATCGAATAATATTATTTCTTACAGTTTTGATCGGACAAAAGTAGGGGAAAAACCAGCTGTGGGAGAAGAGTATAAAAAAGCAATTAATAGAGAATCTACTTCAAAGCTTGTTAAAAACGGCAGCTATATTGAGTTGCTTTTCGGGTTTCCTAAAAAAACTCAAATTATTACTTTTGCTCCTTTACATGCTGAAAAACAAGGAACGGTTGTGCTTTCAGGTCAGCTTATAGGGGTTATCGAGATTATTAGAGATGTCTCAGAGGATTATAGGCAATTTGCAAAGCTTCAAGGCATGATATTAGCTTCAAGCTTCCTGGTCATGACTACATTGTTTATTTTTTTAAGAATAATTGTTAAAAAAAGAGAAAAAATAATTAAGGTGAAAGCTGAGGAGCGGCTGAAACTAAAGGAAAAATTGAGAAGAGCAGAACACCTTTCTGCTATCGGCGAGATGACAGCTGGAGTATCCCATGAGATAAGAAACCCCCTTGGAATAATAAAAAGCAGCGCAGATTTACTTCGAAAACAAATTTCCAAAAATGGGTTGGACACAACAATCCCTGATATTATTATTGAAGAATCAAGCAGGCTTAATAATATTATTAAAGATTTTTTGGATTTTGCAAAGCCTAAATCACCTGATTTTCATTTATGTAGAGTTGAAGACATTGTTGAAAAGAATATTGCATTTTTTTCTCCTCAAATGGATAACAATGGTATTGAAATTGAAAAAAAATTTGAGCCTGATTTGCCTGGGATATTTGCAGATTCAACCATGCTGTATCAGGCGTTTTTGAATATTTTTATTAATTCTTTTCAGGCGGCAGGTGATAAAGGGAAAATAATTATAGAAATATTTTCAAAAGATAATAGTATAATAATAAATTTTTTGGATCAGGGAAGTGGTGTTGAAATGAAAAATTTAGAGAAAATTTGGACACCGTTTTATACAACTAAGGAAACAGGCACTGGTCTTGGGTTGGGTATTGTAAAGAATATCATTGATGCGCATAATGGGAAAATTACAATCTCTAATAGGAAATTACGAGGCGCTAAGGTTACAATTACATTGCCAGTGGAAGAGAGATAATCGATGGGCAGCATTGTTATTGTGGATGATGAGAAACATTATCCATTAATTTTAAAAGAAGTTTTATCTGAGGAGGGATATATATCTTATCCAGCTTCAAGCGGGATGGAAGCACTTGATATCCTGAAACAGGAAGAGATTGATCTTGTTCTGACAGATGTGAAAATGCCTGGCATGGATGGAGTCGAACTTTTATCAAGGATTAAGGAGATAGCTCCTAATATTCCGGTAATAGTCATGACTGCCCATGGAAGTGTTGAAAAAGCTGTAGAAGCAATGCAGAAAGGTGCATATACTTTTATACAAAAGCCTTTTGAGAACGAAGAACTTTTAAGTCATATTTCTAAAGCCCTTTCAATATACCGCATTGTACAGGAAAATGTCAGATTAAGAGATGCTATCAGTTCAACATATAGTTTTGATAATATTATTGGTAAAAGTAAACCAATGAAGGACTTGTATGAAATTATACGTAAAGTGGCGCCTACCAATGCTAATGTTTTGATCGAAGGTGAAAGCGGTACTGGAAAAGAACTGGTTGCAAAATCAATTCATTATAATAGCGATAGGAAATCTAATGCTCTTATAGCAGTTAATTGTTCGGCCTTTGCAGAGAGTCTGCTTGAAAGTGAATTGTTTGGTCATGAAAAAGGAGCCTTTACTGGTGCAACAAGTAGAAAAAAGGGTCGATTTGAACTGGCAGATAAAGGCACTTTGTTTCTTGACGAGATTGGAGAATTGCCATTGGGTCTGCAGGTGAAACTTTTAAGAGTTTTGCAGGAAAAAAGTTTTGAACGTGTTGGCGGAGTAAAGTCTGTTCTGGTTGATTTCCGCCTTATTGCAGCTACTAATAAGAACCTTGAGAAAGAAGTTAAAAACGGTTTGTTTCGAGAAGATTTATATTATAGATTGAATGTTGTCAAAGCAAAAATACCTCCTCTTAGAGAACGAAAGGAAGACATACCTTTGTTGGTTAGTCATTTTATTAATAAGTATGCAATTGAGGGGCAATCTTCCATGAAGGCTCGGGGGATAACCCAGGATGCAGCAAGACTTTTATTTGGTCAACAATGGAAGGGTAATGTAAGGGAGCTTGAAAACGCTATTGAAAGGGCAGTTATATTGTCTTCAGATGAGGATATAACTCCGGCTGATTTACCGTTGAGTATCAGGCAGCATATTGGTTTGGATCTTGATCTTGACGGAATTCCTGAAAATGCCGGGCTTGCCGAAACCTTGTTGTCAGTTGAGAAGAGAATGATTCAAAGGGCAATGGGACTTGCAGGGGGCGTGCAAACAAGGGCTGCCGATATCCTTGGTATCGGTAAAAGCGGCTTAAATCAAAAATTAAAAAAATATGGTTTAGATAAATAAACATAGAATTGTATATAGTTCATAATTTTGAACATCTATATTCTCTGGACAACTTTTATTTAATTTCAATTAGTTATATCTAATTCTATCAAAAACAATAAAATTGGTGTTCAAAATTATGAACTTTTCTCAGGCAGGGGAAGAAAAATTATTGAAAATATATTTGATTTTTTAAATAAATATTTAATTTTAATATGTAATTATTTCAAGATATTATAACAATTTATGAATAAATATTGATTGGTTTTACGGTAATGGCAAGATCTTTGCATTCTTATAGAAACAACAAGGTTAATTTTTTCATCTTTGTTTCTCCTTTTACAAAAAAGCTGCTGTTAATTCAGCAGCTTTTTTTGATCCAGCAGTTTTTTTTAAATTTTAAGTTTGTTTTGAGCTAACGCTTTGTACATTGAAGCTGGGAAGTCTGAGACTATTTTTTTATAGAAATCTTGACTGGTTTTCTTGTCATTGTTTTTTTCAGCAATCATACCTAAATTAAAAAGTGCTTCATCTTTTAATAATACTTCAGTTTTCTGGGTGATTTTTAAAAAATAATTCTTTGCTTCCTCAAATTTACCTCTGGCAATGCATGTATGCCCAAGAGCTGAATTTATAATGGTTTCCATTGCAGGATCATTATCATAATCAGAAAGAGCTTTTTTATAAAACAGCTCTGCTTTTTCATATTGTGCTGCTTTATAACAAATTTTAGCAAATTTTATTTTTGCAATCTTACCAGCTGAAGTATTGGAATAATCTTCAAACAGTTTTGAAAAATCATTCTCAATAGTTTGAAATCCCTTTTGGGGGTCTTGAATTTTATTATAATCTGCCAATGTTTTATCAAGCAATAAGTATGCATTTTTTTCAGAGGATCTTAGATTCAAGATCACAATGGAAAAAATAGCTATCACCGCAATAAAACCTATACCAACTAAGATAAGTTGCTTTTTGTATGCTTTGACATATTCAATCGCTTTCAAAAGATTCTCTTGAAAGGGATCTAGTTCTTCCAATTCTTTTCTACGTTCGTTTGATACTCTTTGTTGTCTTGCCATTTTTCGCCTTTAACTATTAATATTGAAGATTATTACCATACCAGAGATTTATGGATCCATCCCTGATCACCATCTGCATGCATTACTTTATACCAGCTGCCTTGTTTGGCAATTATTTTAAATGGTACACCCCTGGCGACTTTAAAAACTATTTGGTATTTTGTTCCAGCTCCTGATCGTACATTGCAATCATCTTTTATAGTGATTACTGATTCATCTGTCCCAGTTAAAGATGCATGAATCCATGCCTGATCTTTTTCAAAGTCTTCAAATTTATACCAATCGCCTTGTTTTTTGAGGATAATAATCGGATGATATTTTTCTACTTTCCATTTAATACTATATTCAGTACCAGGTCCTGATCTGACATTTGCAATTGGTTTAATAATACATCGACGTTCATTTGCAAGGACATAAACAGAGCTGAAAAGAAATAATATTATAAAAAGAAAAATTATTTTATATGTTATATGAATGGAATGTTTCATGGCGCCTCCTTAATATTTATCAAAATCCAAGTGCTATGCCTGTTTGATATACCAGAAAAGATACACACCATGCAACCGTTGTTGTATAAAATAAATTAAACATTGCCCATTTTGCAGATGTCTCTTTCCAGATTGAGGTTAAGGCAGCAATACATGGCAGGTACAAAAGTACAAAAAGCATGAGGGAAAGTGCGCTTAAGGGGGTCATGTTAGAGTTTTTTAATGCTTTGTTGAGCGCCTCTGATGTTTGATTTCCAGCACCGTATAATACTCCCATTGTACTGACAACTATTTCCTTGGCAACAATGCCTGTAACAATGGCAACGCTTGAACGCCAATCTATACCAATAGGTCTGAAAACCGGTTCGATGATTTTCCCTAATTGACCTATATAAGTTTTTTCTATCCTTTCTTTGTTCTGTAGGCTTTTCAGGTCAGATATTGTATTTTTTATGCTTATTAAATCGTTTGGAAGGTTTGTGGTTTGAGCATATTTAGATTCCAATTGAGAGATTTTATCAGCATAATTCATTGAATAAGTAATATTTTTTGGGAAATAAGATAATGTCCATATTATAATAGAGCCAACAAGAATCACGCCGCCCATTTTTTTTAAAAACATTTTACTTCTATCCCACATATGAATTATAAGGCTTTTGAGCATGGGCATGCGGTATGGAGGTAATTCCATAACAAAAGGGGAATCTTGACCAATTAATAGTTTTGATTTAAAAAGTTTTCCTGAAATAATTGCAAGAATAATTCCCACAAGATAAAGACAGAATATGACAGTCCCTCCCTGTGCAGCAAAAAAAGTTCCTGCAAGCACTATATAAACAGGTAACTTGGCAGAGCAGGACATGAACGGTATAATTAAGATTGTGAGTATTCTATCTTTTTTGCTTTCAAGAGATCGTGTTGCCATGACAGCAGGGACGCTGCAGCCAAACCCCATCAGCATTGGAATGAATGATTTGCCATGTAGTCCTATCATGTGCATGATTCTATCCATTAAAAAAGCAGCTCTTGCCATATAACCAGTATCTTCAAATAAGGCGATACAGAAAAACAGAATCAGAATATTAGGTAAAAAAATTACCACACTCCCAATGCCAGCCAGTATACCATTGATGAGCAGGTCCTTTAAAATACATGCTGGTAAAATATTATTTAAAAAGTTAGATAAAAACGTTATCCCTGATTCGAGCCATCCCATGGGGTATGCTCCAAAGGTAAAAGTCATTTGAAACATTGCCCATATAAAAAATATAAAAATAGGAAAGCCTAATAGTCTGTTAGTTAAAACAAGGTCAATATTTTTTGATATATCTATTCGTTTTTTTTTCGAATGGGAAATAATTTCTTTTGTAATGCCAGCTATAAAGCCATATAAATCCTCTGCAATGATTATTTCAGGGTCTTCTTGATAAAAATCATTGATTCTTTGTCTACCCTTCTTGGCAATTTCTAAAATAGTTTTATTGTTTTGAAAGTGTTCTAATATGATCTCATCATTTTCAAGAAGTTTAACAGCAGCCCACCTATAAGAAAAAATATTTTTTTCAGAAATATTATCCTGCATATAATCTGTTATCATAGATATGCAATTTTCAACTTCTTTTGAATATTTAATATCTCGACCTGTTTTGCCTTGTTTAGATGCTTTTGCTTCTTTGACTACAATTTCTATTAATTGTTCAGTGCCTTTATTTTTATTGCCAATAGTAGAGATAACAGGGATATCTAAAAGCTTGGATAATTTTTCAACATCAATTTTGATCCCTTTTGCTTTTGCAACATCAGTCATATTTAATGCAATGACCATGGGCTGACCTGTTTCCATAATCTGCATCGCAAGATAAAGGCTTCTTTCAAGGCTTGATGAGTCAATAATGTTAACAACCACATCTGGTTTCCCTTTAAGAATAAAATCTCGAGTAACTATCTCTTCTATGGAAAACGGTGTAAGACTGTATGTGCCTGGCAGGTCAACAACGTTTATATTTTGATTCTGATATTTACAATGCCCTTCTTTTTTTTCAACTGTTACACCTGGCCAGTTTCCAACTTTTTGGCGGGCACCAGTCAAATTATTAAACATGGATGTTTTGCCGGAATTTGGATTACCTGAGAGTGCAATTGTGATATCAGTCATGGTTTTGTGTATCCTTCACATCTTCAACACTGATATGTCCAGCTTCTTCAACCCGTAAAGAGATATGACTTCCCTTTACTATTATTTCAATGGGATCTCTTAAAGGAGCATATTTTTCCACATATATTTTTGTTCCACGGTTTATGCCCATTTCTAAAAGTCTTCTTCTAAGTTTTGGTTCACCTGAAACTCTTGATATAATACATTCTTGACCTTCTTTGACATGGCTTAAATCATTTTTTTTCAAACCAGAGGCTTTTTTGATATTATTTAAGGTGCTGGTTTCGAGTTCATCAATGGATTGGACCATGACTTTAGTTGCCATGCCCCGACCAATTACAAATCGACTCTCGTCAACGGCTGCAACAATCTGACCGCCAAACTGGGATGATAAAATTTCAATGGTAGAGCCTTTTTTTATTCCCATGGATGCAAGCCTTTCTGAAATATTATGTCCACCTTCAAAGCTCAGCACAATCACTTTTTCACCTTGTTTTATTTGATCAAGAGAGAGAATAAAATTTCGTTGTTTTAAACATTCTGCACAGATGCCATAAATTTCCATCTTGTGTTGAAGCATATGGAATCCATAAGCTTGAGCCATTTTCGATTGGTTGTTTTCAAGTTTTTCATCTCTGAATTCAATGATTTTGCCGCATTTTGTACAGATCATATGATCGTGATGCAGTCCAAGATGACGATGTTCAAATTTTGCAACATTATTATTATTAAATTCTACTTTGGTGGCAAATCCATATTTGCATAAAAGTTGCATTGTACTTGCAACAAAGTTTTCATCAAAGGAGTTGCCTTCATTGTTCAGCTGTTCTGTCAGCTGTTTGATTGTTATGTGTTCATCGGTTTTTAAAAATATTTCAAGCACTTTAAATCTATTATTAAATTGATCTAAACCCTGTTGTTTAAAAAGTTTTTTAAACTGTGTTTTTTCATTATCGTGGTTGATATTCATCAATGTCTGCTCCTAAAAAATAACCACTTAAGCTACTAAAAATATTAATAGTTGTCAACGAATATATCTATAATTTAATGGCACTATATTAGTTTAACCACCTATTAATCATCTATTTATTTTTATTTTATAAATAGCATAATTCCAAACATTATAAGAGAAATATGTATAATACGTCCATAAAAATTTTTAATTTTTATGATACTATGTTT
>CAZTEM010000084.1:0-13750 GCA_964612755.1 uncultured Desulfobacterales bacterium
CTCACTTTAACGGTCTGAGGTATTTTGAAAAACCGGTTTTAGGTTATTGGGTGCACGCATGTTCATTGGTTTTATTCGGTGAAAATAATTTTGCAATTCGCCTTCCGTCAGCATTATCAGTTGGGCTTTCAGCCTTATTGATTTATATGCTTATTTTTAAAGTGTTAAAAAAAAGGGAAAAAGAAAAAGATCAAATAAGTATAGTTGCAGCTTTTATTTTTTTAAGTAGCTTTGAGGTCTTTACCATTGCCAATTCTCCTGTTCTTGATAATTTATTCTCTTTTTTCCTTACGGCAAGCATTGTTTCTTTTTATTTTGCATCCGAAGCATCAAAACAATCAGGCAAAGAGAAATGGTTTTTGATATTATCCGGCATAGCCTGTGGTCTTGCATTTTTGACAAAAGGTTTCCTTGCCTTTGCAATTCCTGTCATAGTGCTTGCCCCTTATCTTATCTGGCAGAAAAGATATATTGATTTGTTCCGCATGACCTGGCTTCCAATTTTAAGTGCCATAATAGTGGCATTGCCCTGGAGTATATTGATACATCTTAGAGAGCCTGATTATTGGCGGTTTTTTTTCTGGCATGAACATATTCGTCGTTTTCTGGCACATAATGCACAGCATAAAAGATTTTTTTTATATTTTTTCTTTAGCTCACCCGGAATTTTTTTACCATGGTTTTTTTTAATTCCATCGGCAATAATAGGGCTTAAAGAAAAATTAAAACCCGGGAATAGCGAAGCACGCCTGGTACGATTTTCAATTTGCTGGTTTGTCTTTCCTTTTTTATTTTTTTCATTTTCCCATGGCAAGTTGTTAACCTATGTCCTTCCCTGCTTTCCGCCATTTGCTATTCTCATGGCTTTTGGTCTTTTACAAATCGCAACAAACCCTAAACAAAATAAATTTTTTCAAAGAGGTTTAATTGTAAATTGTATCCTTTTTATTATTTTTCTTGTTGTTTTCAGTGTTCTTCAGATCATTGGGTTTAAAGGCGCTCCTCTTTACAGCCAGACCTGGAAAACAGTGATGATGATAAATTCATTGATTTTTATAATTCTTTTTTGCTATTGGTCTTTTCAGACTCAATCAAGGATAAAAAAAATATTTTTATATGGATTTTCTCCATTTCTTTTATTTTTATGTCTTAATTTTCTTTTACCTGATTTTTTAGTGGAAAAAAAGATGCCTGGCAGACTGCTTGAAAATTATGCCCGGACAATTCCAAAAGATGCATTTGTTGTAACTGACCAGGAAACAACAGGTGGGGTCTGCTGGTATTTGAAAAGAAATGATATCTATATATTGGGAGAATCAGGAGAGCACCATTATGGTCTTACCTATGCCGACTCAAAAAGCCAGTCTTTATGTATTGAAAGTCTTACAAGTTTAATTAAAAATAATCCCGGTAAAGTTATAATAATTTGTAAAACCAATAAAGTTCAGCACTGGATAAAATTTTTTCCAGGGCCTGTTTTCCAGGATGACAGTGGACCTGATGGATATGCATTGATGAAATATTAATATGATAAGGATCAATTAATGAATAAATACCTGCCCCTTATAATCTTTGGAGTTTTACTTAATGCAGCTGCTCAACTGGCATTAAAGCAGGGCATGCGCACCATTGGTTATTTTGATTTCAAGTTTGAAAATTTTTTCCGTATATTTACAGCCATAGCTGTCAACCCATATATTATTGCAGGTCTTGGATGTTATGTCATAAGTGTTGTAATCTGGCTTTTGGTACTTTCCAGGGTAGATGTAAGTTTTGCCTATCCCCTGCTTTCTATTGGGTATATTGTAACTACAATAGCAGCATGGTATTGTTTTAATGAATCTGTGTACTTAAGCCGGTGGGCAGGTATCCTTGTAATCTGTTTTGGGGTCTGGCTTATTACCAGGACAGGGTAAAATACTGAGAAAGGTTTATGAAAATTTTAATTGTTGATGATGAATATTCATTATTGGAACAATTACAAAAGAGCCTTGAAAAACAAAGATATATTGTTGAGACTGCAATGGACGGTCAAGAGGGTCTGGATAAATTGTTTGAAAGCCCTTATGACTTAATTATCCTTGACATAATGATGCCTAAAATAGATGGGCTGGCTATTTTAAAGCAGATAAGAAAGGCTGATATTGATACGCCGGTTTTAATGCTCACAGCCAGGTGCGATGTAAAAGACAGAATCAAAGGTCTGGATTTCGGCGCTGATGATTATCTTGCCAAACCTTTTTCCTTTGAAGAATTATTGGCACGAATACGAGCATTATTCAGACGTTATGGCAGCCAGTCAGTTTCTGTTTTGCAGGTTTTTGATTTGTTTCTTGATACTGTTACAAGAAAAGTAAAAAAAGGGGATAAAACAATTAACCTGACCCCAAGGGAATTTTCCATACTGGAATTCCTTCTTTACAATAAAAACAGGGTTATTTCACGTTTCAGCCTTGCGGAACATGTCTGGGGTGATGATTTTGATCCATTTAATATGTCAAACTTCATGGATGTACATATTAAAAACCTTCGGCATAAGATCTTTGATACAGGTCAAAATAAGATTATTCAGACCATTCGCGGTGTTGGCTATACCATCAGGAATTCTGACGAATGACTGTTAAAAAAAGAATATCTCTACTTGTTATAGCTGCAGGTTTAATCACAAGTTTATTATTTTCAATTGTTGTATTTCTTGAATCCATTGAACAGCCTTTTAAAATTTTAGATCAACTTTTAAAAGATGAAGCATATAGCATTATACAAACCTTTCGAAAACAAAATAACAAATTTGTTACTGAGGCTTCTAACCATGAACAAATTTCAGATTATTCTTATTGGATGAAAATTTGTGAACAGGGAAAGACCAAAATTCTTTATAGGTCAGATATGGTAAAATTAATAAACCTGCCTTTAATCAAACCCGGTTCAAGGAAAACAGCCAGCATTAGAATCCCCCGCAGTATAATTAATCTCCATCAGGATAAAAACCAGGAAGTTACTTTTAGAATCAGGACTTTTTTAATTCATGAAGATGGCAAGAATTATATTATACAGGTTGCCCGCCCCATGGAGAGATTACAAGAAGGAATACTGAGAATCATTTCCGGGATAGGGGCGGGTCTGTTATTATCCTGCATGTTTTTAATTTTTATAAGCAATTATATTGCTGGAAAAATTTTAAAACCCATTAGTGATATGAAAGAATTAACTGAAAATATTAATGAAAAAAATCTCAGTATAAGAATTCCAACAGGATCTGAACCAGATGAATTTAACGAACTTGCACGAACAATTAATACAATGCTTGATAGATTGCAAAATTCTTTTATCAAACAAAGAAGTTTTTTATTTGATACCTCCCATGAGTTGAAAACACCATTAACTACAATGCGCTTGAGTATTGATGACCTTTGCTCTAGTGATACGGAAAATTTGTCCTCTTCAACATCTGAGACTTTGTATAGACTAAATGATCAGGTGTTGCGTATGGAACGTCTTGTTAAGGAATTATTAAACTTATCATACCTTGAAACAATAACCAATGTTGATGTGGAGCCAATTGATTTAACAAAACTTTTATTGTCTCTTATACAGGAATATAATTTTATTGCTGAAGCTGAAAAAATTAAAATAGATGTCCATATTGCAGAAAAAATTATGATTCAGGGCAATATACAGGGATTGACCCGGGTATTTTCAAATCTATTTGATAATGCCATAAAGTATAATACTATCAATGGCAGGATAGAAGTTATCAGCACTATATCAGAAAACGATTTTACTCTGAAAATTGGTAATACAGGTCCTGGTGTGAATTCTTTTGAGGTCGATAAGGTGTTTGATCAATTTTTCAGAGCGGAAAAATCAAGATCAGTCCAGCATGGAGGATATGGTCTGGGACTTGCCATTGTTAAGAGAATTATTGAACTTCACAAAGGAATAATAAAATTTGAAAGCAGACCCGGAGTCTGGACCCAAGTTATTATTGTTCTCCCTGTTTCCCTTTGATTAACAATAATCTCCTATGCCTTCTGGTTAGCATGTGTTTTATTATTTTATAATTAAAAATGCTTAGATCAACGCATTGTTCCGTATGTCGTATATCTTTGTCATCTACAAGAATAAAATTATAGTCTTTATCTTTACCTTTAAGAATTGATTGTATTCTGGTCTTACCGCTGATCTGGGGAACTTTCCAGCCTGTATAATAGTATATACTGCCAAGCATTGTTTCTGAAAAATTAAGCCCTGCAATTTTATTGCGGTCAGTTTGAGAAATAGAAGAGACAAAATGTTTTATTTCAGTCTGCATGCTTTTTTCAGCATCAACAGCCCTGGACGGCAACCCAAAAAATGCAATAAAAACCATTGCAGTTGCAAATACAATTTTTAAGTGAGAAGAATATTGTTTTCTAAATATATATAGGAATATTATTAAACCAAGCAGAGAAAACAAAGATATTATTTCGTTTAAATAACCAGGGTGCATGAGAACTGTTACAATGTGTTCAGATATTTTCTCGGGAGCAAAACCTGCTATTACAGGTAAAAAAACAATAATCAAAAGAAAGAGAATACAGAGGGTAACCCAGAACGCAGCAAAATTAGTAAACAGTTTTTTCCATAAGGTTCCCAATTCAATATATCTAAGGCTGAGACCTGCCATGATTGCGAATGCAGGCATAACAGGCATTAAATATATACCTCTTTTTGTTGTGGCAATAGAGAGGAGTATAATTGATCCTGCACCCCATACAAAAAACAATAATGTTTCTTTGTTAATAATTTTTATTTTATATGTTGATATTGTATTTTTAATGAACCAGAATAAGAACAATGGAGTCCATGGCATACCATATACAATCAATTGAGCAAAATAAAACAATGGATCATTGGGCATTAAATGACCTTTGTTAACATTACCAGTAAACCGTCCGATTTGATTGATATAAAACCAGTCATTCCACAGCTTTTCTCCTCCCTGATAATATAGTAGAACTACCCATATCCCACTTGTTATAATAAAGCTTATAAGGCAGAGAAAATGTAATCCAACCCATGGCAGTGTTTTTAGTTTGTTTTTTTTAAAGTTTAATATCCAGTAAATAACAAGCCCTGCCCAGGGCACAAAGATCAATGCAGGTCCTATCAGACCCTTGCACAGGAATGCCATCCCTGTGCAAACACCTGCAGGGATGAGCAGCCAGGCTCGGTTTTCAAAATATACTTCCATAAAACACCAGATGCTTGCAATTATAAAAAAAGAAAGGGCATTGTCCACACGTATCCAGTGAAAGTTTTGTATAAACCCGACCATGGTGCCTAATATAAGTATTGATACAAGGGCTGTCTCCTTATTCCCAAATCGTTTTGCAATTAAGAATGAAAATATAAGAACGCCAATACCAAAAAATGCTGAAGTAAGCCTTAAAGCAGGAGTGTTGCCGATTAGCGGGCCAAAGATATGAAGCATTATGGCAGAGACAGCAAAATATAAAGGAGGTTTTTCAATAAAAGGTTCCAGGGCAAGGTGGGGAATTATAATATTGCCTGAATTTGCCATTTCAAGGGATATGGCAGCAACTCTTGGTTCATCGGGTGTCCAGAGGTCATGACCCACAATTCCTGAGAAACAAAGTAAAACTAATGCAATAATACTTATGACTAAGATATTGTTTATTGATTTTGTTTGAGCTTTCATTAATATCTACTTTCCTTGTAATCGGATATTTTTTATTTTTAAAGAATATTTACCATGAATTTATGAAGGAATCATGAAGCTTTATGAATTAATAGCTTTTTTATGACAGGCTGAAAGAGAAAATATTGCGAATTTTATTGATTTTTAATTTTTTACTTGGTAGAAAAATTAAACCTGTTTTTTTTGATAAGTTTTTTATTACTGAGAAAGGTAGGCTATGGATAATTTATTTGATGTGGTAGTTCAGGGCAGAGCCATTGATGGACAAGATGTTGCTGTAGTTAAAGGGAAGTTATCAAAAATTTTCAAAACATCGTCACCTGAAAAAATAGGAAGGTTATTATCTAATAAACCTGTCACAGTAAAAAAGAATCTCAATAGAGAAAAAGCTAGAAAAATTAAGAATATTATAAGAAGAACCGGTGCAGAATGTAAAGTGGTTAAACAAAGACTGAAAATCGAGAACGCTCTGGATGAAGAAAGAAATGACAGATTTGGTTCCGATCTAAAAAGTCCATATAGCACTCCATCAGCAAATTTATTTGAAACAAAAAAAGGTGCCAATGCACTATCAGAATTTAAAAGAGTCAGTACGTGGAAGGTATTTTTTCTTTCTTTAATAACATTTGGAATTTATATTTATTACTGGATATATTCACGCACTAAAATTTTAAATAAACTGCCATCTGTTGAGCCAATTGGAAATGTATTCATGAATTCGGTAATAGTATTTTTGATATTATCTTGTATATTGGGTTGGTTTACTAAAGTAAATACTGATTCTTCACTCTTGGCATTGTCACAGGTGGTAAGCTTTGCTGCCTCTGCTTTAGCTATTATTTGGTGTTTTAAATTTAAGAATAGACTAAACACTTTTATATCTAATAATATTGGCAATGGAAGTATGTTGACCCCAATTATGACTTTCTTTTTTCAGGTTCTTTATTTGTCTTATAAACTTAATGAAAATATCGATACAATAGGGAAAGATAAAATTTAGTAAAGTATTTTTAAAAGATAATAATAATGGCTACAACCAGAGCGGTTAAAATAAGTGATATCCCTTCATAGCCCGATTTATCAAACTCAGGGTCAGTTCGGTCTTCTGAAAAGCATCTCGATTCCATTGCCAGGGCAAGATTGTCTGCTGTCTGAAAGGTTTTTTTCAGTATTGGCAATATAAGTTGTATGATTTTTTTTATTGGGTTTCTCTGGTTTGCAGAACACCTTGCCTTTTGCGCATCAGATACTTGTTTTGCCTTTTCAATAATAAGGGGAAAAAATCTTATGGACAGCCCGATCATGAGCGCAGTTTTTTTTTCTTTAATAAAAGGTATGGGTTTTAAAAACCACTCTGCCGCACATTTTATGGATGAAGGATTAGTTGTGTGGGAAAAAATCATTCCAAGCAGGAGTATGATTAGAAACCTTAATGAAATTAATGCCCCATCAATGATTCCATTTATTGAAACATGAATGTCCAATATTGAAAATAATGGTTCTCCTGTTGTTGTAACAGCCCTTGAAATAAAGATAAAAACAAGCAGTATAAGAAAATATTTTATATTATTAAAACTGTTTGATATGCCGATTCTGCAATTTGATATCATGAATATTACAAGAATAAATATTATTATAAGACCTGGAAATATAGCTTTTATCAAGCTTATGCTGATAAAGCTTATTATTATAAGTTTAACCCTCGGGTCAAGATTATGAAGGAGCGAATTTCCTTTTTTGTAAACAAATGGTGTCAATCTGCCCAGCCCCTTATGCCCATATTAAGTTTTGAAGAACAAGGTTCTCTGATGCCGTATTGTTCAACTGTTTTGACAAGCTTGCAGGGAAGATCATCTTTTTTGACAATGCCATTGTCCATAATTATCATTCTTGTTGCCTGGTCAATGATTTTTTCAATATCATGGGTTGCAATGATTATTGTAATCCCCTGTTTGTTAAGTGAGTTTATAATAGATAAAAGGCTTAGACTCCCTGGAAAATCAAGGTTGGAAAAAGGCTCGTCAAAAAGGATTACTTCAGGGTCCATGACAAGAATACCTGCAACGGCAAGTTTGCGTTTCTCACCACCGGAAAGCGTTGCAGGGTTTCTATGAACAAATTGTGTAAGACCTAAATTGTCAAGGGTCAATTTTACCTTTTGATTTATAGTTTTTCTTGTCCATTTTAGATTTTCAGGACCAAAGGCAACTTCATCAAAGACAGTTTCACCAACAATCTGGGCATCAGCATCCTGAAAAACCATACCTATTTTTTTTCTGACTTGAATAAGATTGTTTTTGATTGGGTGGCCAAAAACAAGAATTTCTCCTGAAGTTGGGGATAAAAGACCATTAAAATGGCGTAAAAGCGTTGTTTTCCCTGATCCGTTTCTGCCGGCAAGGATTATAAATTCGCCTTTGTTAATGGAAAGATTTATATTTTTAATTCCATATCTTTTATTTTCATGATCATAGATATGACTCAAGTTTTTTACTTGTATAATTTTATCCAAATTTACGGGTTCTTTCTTATTTTGTTTTTTTATAATTTAATATAAGGTCTTACGTTTTTTGCAATAAAACATGCTGCAATTATTTTTAATATATCTCCGATAATAAAAGGATACATGCCAAGGGCAAGAGCTTTTGTCCAGGGTAGATTCATGACAATCTTCAGCCAGGGTATACCTGCTGCATATACAATAACAGATCCTGTGACCATGGCAATAATATCAAAGATCATTTTTTTCTGCTTATTTCTGGCAATCAGCCCTGTAATAAATACTGCAGGCAAATATCCCATAAGATAACCGCCAAGGGGCCCAAAAATTATTCCGATTCCCGCTTGACCATTGGCAAATACAGGCAATCCGCAAGCTCCGATAAAAAGGTAAACCCCAACACTTGCAAGCCCCCATTTTGGTCCGAGAATTATTCCTGCGAGTAATACAAACATATTTTGAAGGACTATGGGTACAGGACCGATTGGTATGGCAAGAAAAGCCCCGGCTGCGATTAGTGCAACAAATAAAGATGAATAGCTTATATATTTTAGTTCCTGTGATGTGGTCATGATTAATTATTTCCTTTGTAAAAACAATCGCCGTAAATTACTTTTTTAATTAAGTTTACTTTTTTTTCTTTTTCAGATGGATGATTTTCAGTTTGTAAAATAAGGGCTCCTGTATTATCAACATCAATTGCTAAACCTTTATGCTTTTTTCCAAAGGTTTCAATAATTACATGTTTCCCAATAGTGGAGGTCTGTTTTTTCCATAAATCAATAATTTCTTTATTAGTGATTTTTTGATTATTTATATCTTTGTATAGTTTTTCAAAAATATTTAGAAAATTTATGAGTATTTTTCTCCTTGAACAATGTTTTTTAACTTTATGTTTTATGGAGATGGAATCAGGAATGCCTTGGGGAAGACTGTTATTGACATTTAAACCAATTCCAATATTTACAAATTTCAGCATATCTCCTTTGGTTTCCATTTCAGATAAAAGACCCGCAAGCTTTTTTTCACCAATTAAAATATCATTGGGCCATTTTACTTTTGCATCTATATCAAAAAGGGAGTTAAGACATTGTGCAAGGGATAAAGATGCAGCAAAATTTAAGATATATGCAAAGGGAGGGGGCAGATCAGGCTTTAAAATTAATGTAAACCATAACCCACCGCCAGGGGATATCCATTTCCTGTTTAATCTGCCTCTGCCCTGGGTTTGATCCTGGGCAATAATAATTGAAAAATCTTTCACTCCGTCTTTGACAAGTTCTTTTGCTGTATTCATTGTTGTTAAAACCGATGGAAAATAATAAATTTTTTCCTGATATTCTTCAAAACAAAAAGGAAAAAGAAGATCGTCTTTATGGGCAAGATTATATCCTTTTGGCGTAGAATTGATTGTGATGCCTGTCTGTTTCAGAGCTTTTATATGTTTCCATACCGCAACTCTGGAGATTTTGAGTTTTTCAGATAAAACCACACCAGATAGATTCTTTTGTGATGTATTAAATAATAATTTTAATATTTTTTCCTTCATAAAATTTCCAATAATCATCTCGTTAACTTTAATAAGGGTGTATAGTTAACAAGAATTTGCCATAGAGTCAATAAAAAGATTATATATAATTTGATTATTATGTATTATATTTTATTAAATATAGTATTGATTACAGGATCTGATATTATGATTAAAATTCGTTGGACAGGAGCTGCAGGGATTGAATTTATAGTAGATAGCGGTGTTATTCTTATTGATCCTTATTTCTCAAGATTAGGTAAGTTTAAGAGTTTGTTTAAGAATATATCACCAAAAAAAGAAAATATTGAAAACTATCTTAATACTCTTCCTTCTGAGCTTATAGGTGTTATAGCAGGGCATACCCACCTTGATCATACTCTGGATATCCCATATATTGCTCAAAAATCAGGTTGTAAAATTATAGGGAGCAAAAGTCTTGATTCTCTCTTTCGCATGCATGGTTTGGCTGGCCGCGTTATTATCTGTAAAGGAAATGAGAAAATTGATTTGAATGACAAGATATCGGTTACCATGATTCCATCAATCCATGGGAAAGTAATTTTTGATCAAATACCTTTTCCCGGTGAGATTGACTCCAATGGTCAACTGCCAATAAAAGCAAAAGACTATAAAGCAGGTAAAGTTTTTATCCCTAAAATCACCTTGGATGGGAAAACTTTTATGCACATTGGCAGTGCTGATTATGTTGAATCGCAATTGCAGGGCCACTCCTGTGATATTTTGTTTATGTGTGTTCCCGGATGGAAGAGAAAAAAAGGATATACAAGCACTTTGATTGAGCTTTTACACCCTGGGATCGTTGTACCTTTTCATTTTGATGATTTTTCCCGTCCTATCCCAAAGACCGGTAAAACCCCATTGTTACCGTTTCAGGGTGTGTCAGACTTTGTTCATGAGATAAAAAAAAATTTTCCTGAAGTTAAAATAATATTGCCTGAGATGAATCAGGATATTGCTTGTGATTTATTTTGAGAATTTTTGTTCAAGGTCAAGAAGATATTTTTTAACATTAAGACCGCCTCCGAATCCGGTTAGACTGCCATTTTTGCCAATAACTCTGTGGCAGGGTATTATGATGGGAATGGGATTGATGTTCAGGGCATTTCCTGCTGCTCTTGCACCTTTTGGGCTTCCGGCTGCCTTTGCTATTTCTTGATATGACATGGTTGCCCCATAGGGAATGTCAAGGAGTGCCTTCCATATTTTTTGTTGAAAATCTGTGCCTTTTGGCAATGGTATTTTTGAAAATTTTTTTAATCTGCCTGAAAAATAATCAATGATTTCTTTGATTTCCCGGGAAAATTCATCATTATTTTTTTCCCATAAAGAGTCTAAGATAAATTGTTTGTTTTTTTTGGGAAAGCAGATTGTGTGTAAAATATTTTGTTTTTTAGTTAATAAAATTTCTCCTACAGGAGTGTTTAAAAAAGTATAATACATTGTTTTTTTCAGATTTCCTTTGATAATACTAAGTTTTCCAATAAATTTTTATAGTCTATGCCAGCTTTTTTAAAGCCTTTTGTTCCATATTTCATATTTGCTTCAATAATGAAGAATTTATTTTTTTTTTGGATTATATCTATGCCAACATCATCCCAGCCACATCTTTTTGCTGTATTAAGTGCAAGGTCAAGGGCTGGTTTGGGGATATCTGCAAATTTTATTTTTCCGCCCTGGGATATATTGGTCCTGAAATCATTGATACCTGCCTCCCTGAAATAAGCAATCCTGATTTTATCACCTATGATTACTACTCTGATATCTTTGCCTACAGGGATATATTCCTGAATATATGCCGGCTGATCAATTAAGAGATATTTTTTCAGATCTTTTATGTTTTTTATTAAGAATACATCCCTGCCCTGGGATGATCCCCGTGGCTTTTTCCCAATAAAAGGAAAATTAAAATAATTCAGTATTTTAATTTTTTGTTTTCTGCCATAAAACGTTCTTGTCCCGGGGTGGGGAATATCCAACATCTTGAAAATTGCTGTCTGTCTTATTTTATCCTGTACAAATTTATATGTATGGAAATTGGGAAATGTTTTTTTGCCAATTATATTTAACATCTCAGCATAAAAAGCAGTTGGAAAATATATTTTTTTTGATGTCAGGATTAGTTTTTGCTCATAAGAAGAATAATCTGAAAAATTGGGCTTTAGACCAAGTGTTTTGATATTCGGGCTTTTTATTAATCTTGCCCCAAGAGCTATAGGAGGTAAGGATGTTCTATCTATTACCATGGCAAATCATAAGTGTTTAAAGCAATACTGTATTTGATTTGTATTTGGAGGAAAAGCAATTATATTCTTATCCTGATCTAAAAAGTCATTTTGAAGCGTTGAAAAAATAATTGGTAATTCTTCTTCAGGATGAATATCCCTTATTTCTTTTAATAAATCAAGCCCTATCATATCATTTAAAAAAAGATCACATATCACGGCAAAAGGTTTATCTGTCATTATGGATTCAAAGGCAGTCTGGGAGTTACGAAATGTTTTGGAGTCATATCCTGCTGCAAATAGAATTTTTGTATACAGATATGTACGAATTTGAGAATTACTGATGATTATAAAACATGGTCTTTCTTTTTTTTGTTTCTTTTTTAAAATTTTTTCATATTTTTTTGCAGAGGCATGTAAGTTACGCTGTTTTTGGATTTGAATATGAGTTTCAAGAACCTGGAGAGGGGCTTTTTTTTCAAGATAATTTGATAAAATGTATGAAAAAGCATCAGAAACCAATAATTGGATAATTAAATTATTGGCATGGGCATCAAGAATACTTTCTCCGATTTTTTTCCCCAAACCTGTGCCTGACTCTATTTTTTCTTTTATTTCCGCAATAACAAAATCTGTGGGGTTTTTGTCAAGCACTTTAATAGCAGCGGTTCTGATATGAACCAAAGGATCAATGATTCCAACAATTGCTGAAGCTGTGGATTCTAATTCGGGAAAAGCATCAAGGGCAGTGTAAACAGCAAATTTTATTTTTTTATCAAGGTTTTTATTTCTAAGCAGGTTAAAAAGTTCAGGGATTAAGGGCTTAGGGATTGTTCTTGAGATTAAATTTAAAGTATTAATGATGATATCATGATTTTCTGATTCAAGATTCTTAATAAGAACTTGGCTTATTCCAGATCCGAGATCTGCAAGTTTGGAAAAATTATCATATCGAATTCGAATATCATTGGATTCTAAATTATTATTCAGGTTTGCAATATCATTTGATAAATCATCTGAATGTTGTGTTGTTGCCTCTTTCTTTCTAATGGTTTGTGTTTTTTCTTTTTTGTTTTTAAGAACTTCAATGGAATCTAAAATATCCTGGTCACATTTTGACGACTTGGCTGCTTTTAAAAGATTTTCATAGGCGTCATCTGAACCAATACGCTCTAAAGCTTTAACAGCTTCTGCTTTAAGTTTTGTTTCATCATAAAAAATAAACTCTGCGATATCATCTGCAAGGGTTTCAAACCTTTGACGTCCAGCTGTTTTGATAGTTTCTCTCAATATTTCAAAGTCAGTTTCCTTGGATAATATATGTTTCATTAATGGAATCATCTGGGAGATAATTTCTTTGTCTGAAGTATTGTAAAGAATAAGTATGAAATGAAAATTTAAATGTGCACGATCTGTTAACAGATGTACTACACGATCATAAATCTCTTCGTCAATATATTCTTTCTGCATTAAAACAGGCATGAGGTTGAGCGCTATAATATCAGGGGCAAGGGCGAAAATCTGTAAAACCTCAAGCTTTGTTTCAAAGGAAAGACTTTTGAGTTCTTTTAGTAATTGTTTTGTTTTTTTAATGTTTGATTCATTGATACTTTTTTTTATCCGGGTGATAAAATTTTCCATATTTCACCTTTTTTTAAAAAATTATCGCATTGTTTGAATTGTTTTAAGTAATAGTCTACATTGGTTAAGATTTTTTGTACAGCCTATTTTCAATCTTATTTTATAAATCTATTGATATTATTGAACAAATC
>CAZTEM010000085.1:0-13715 GCA_964612755.1 uncultured Desulfobacterales bacterium
CTCCAACTTTATTCAGTAAAAGACAAACTTCCAGTGGTTTATCACATCTTTTATAATGGGTTCTGCATTCACAATCCTGAACTGCTATGGCATCTGCATTCAGAAGTATTCCCATTACCTGCTCTGTTGGTAATACCCATTGTTTAGCGCTAAGTGATTCTGAAACCGGAATAATTTTTGAAGATGATGAAATTTGTCCTTTGTTAAGCCATTTATCATATTTCACTACCCTTTCCCCAAGAAAAGGATCGATATTATAATCACCCTGATTTTTCATTATGCATACCATCTTTATTTTTATTTTTGTTAAAAATCCATATCTAAAATATATTGCTATCTTAGCTTGATGGCATATGTCAATATGAAATAGGGACCGCCAGCAATTCCCGGTCAAAAATTATTTTTAAGATTAGCAAGTGTAATATAGTCAATACAGACCTCGTTCACTCTTTGTTCATATACAGGTAAGACTTCTGGAGCGGGTATCTGCTTTATTTATACTTTTGACTGAGAAGTGCTGAGGTGCCGCTATCAAGCCTCGATCAAAACGCATATCCAAACCTGTGAATCTTTAAGAATAATGTTGACCAGACTTGACAAAGAACAATGCCCTATCTTATATCTTAATTATTATGAATAATCATCTTTTATTCTTAAATTACGACCGGATCTTAATACTAAAATGAGGAAACCTTATGGATATTATGATTGCTGACACGTTCAAATTTAAAGGGTCTGATCAAAAAGAAATATTTACCCATAAATGGCTGCCAAAAAATGATCAAAAAATCAAAGCCATTGTTCAAATTGCCCATGGCATGGCAGAACATTCTGCAAGGTATGAACGATTTGCAGAAAAACTCGTGGACAATGATTTTTGTGTATATGCAAATGATCACAGGGGACATGGCAAGACTGCCAAAAATATTGAAAGCATTGGATATTTTGCCGATAAAAACGGGTGGGATCTGGTTTTGGAAGATATGCACATATTAACAAAAATTATTAAAAAAAATCACCCTGACACTCCTGTTTTTTTATTTGGCCATTCCATGGGTTCGTTTTTCTGCCGGGATTATATTTGTACTTATCCTGACAATATCACAGGGGCTATTATTTCCGGCACTGCCTGCGATCCCGGACTTTTAGGCTACATGGGCATTATAATTTCAAAAATAGAAAGCTTTTTACGGGGCAAACATGCCAAAAGCTCTCTTATGAACTATCTTTCCTTTGGCAAGCTTAACAAAGTATTTGAACCTAACCGCACACAATTTGACTGGTTAAACAGGGATAGTAATGAGGTTGATAAATATGTGGACGACCCTTTTTGCGGTACAATTTTCACTGCAGGATTTTTCAATGACCTTGTAAAAGGAGTACAAAAAATAAACAAATTTGCAAACATTCAAAATACTCCAAAAAACACCCCTATGTATTTGCTTGCAGGCTCCAATGATCCTGTTGGTGATTTTTCAAAAGGGGTAAAAAAAGTTTACCATGCTTATAAACAGGCAGGCGTAAATGATCTAAGCCTTGAAATCTATCAAGGCGCACGCCACGAGCTGATAAATGAAACCTGCAAAGAACAGGTCTACCAAGACGTTATTCAATGGATCAGCAAACATTTATAATAAAAAACAATCAAAAAATTTGAGGCATTTATGACTGAATATTTATTATCTCTGGATCAGGGAACAACAAGTTCAAGAGCGATAATTTTTAATAAAGCCGGAGAAATCATAATTCAATGCAGCAAAGAATTTAAACAGATTTATCCCAAACCTGGCTGGGTGGAACATGACCCTGAAGAAATTTTTAGCACCCAGGTCCAGGTTGCAAAAAAAGCCATAAAAGATTCCAAAATTCATCCTGCAAAAATAGCAGGCATTGGCATAACCAATCAAAGGGAGACAACCATTGTCTGGGATAAAAATACAGGCAAACCCGTATACAACGCCATTGTATGGCAATGCCGCAGGACGGCTGACACATGCCAGCGCTTTGCCCGGCAAGGATTTGATAAAAAAATCAGACAAAAAACAGGGCTTGTGCTTGATGCATATTTTTCCGGTACAAAACTGAGATGGATTTTAAAACATGTTCCCGGTGTAAGAGAAAAAGCTGCAAAAGGCGAATTATTATTTGGTACAATTGATACATGGCTGATATGGAAACTTACAAAAGGAATGGTGCATGCAACCGATTATTCCAATGCCTCAAGAACCATGCTTTATAACATAAACACTCTTGAATGGGATGAAGAAATTTTAAAATTGTTTAAAATCCCTGAATCAATGCTGCCTGAAGTTAAACCTTCCAGCACTATTTTCGGAGAAACAGATAAGGATTTTTTTAAAGCGGGCATTCCCATTGCAGGAGTTGCAGGAGACCAGCAGGCAGCACTTTTCGGTCAAAGCTGCTTTGACTCAGGCATGACTAAATGTACCTATGGCACAGGATCATTCATGCTCATGAACACAGGAGAAAAAATCGTAAAATCAAGGGCAGGACTTTTGACAACCATTGCCTGGGGACTTGACAACAAAGTTACCTATGCGCTTGAAGGCAGTGCCTTTATTGCAGGAGCTGCAATCCAGTGGCTGCGGGACGAAATGTGTATCATTAAAGACAGTAAGGAATCTGAAGAATTTGCAAAAAAAGTCAAAGACACAGGTGATGTTTATTTTGTGCCTGCTTTTGTGGGGCTTGGGGCTCCCCACTGGGATATGTATGCCCGGGGCACAATTGTGGGCATTACCAGAGGCACAAACAGATATCATATTGTAAGAGCGGCCCTTGAAGCCATGGCA
Organism: uncultured Desulfobacterales bacterium; assembly: GCA_964612755.1. Classification (GTDB taxonomy): domain Bacteria; phylum Desulfobacterota; class Desulfobacteria; order Desulfobacterales; family Desulfobacteraceae; genus JAIOSM01. The sequence continues at coordinate 2,814 of CAZTEM010000085.1, forward strand.
TACCAGACCAATGATATTGTAAAAGCAATGCTTGCCGATGCAAAAATGGATCTTACAGCTCTGAGGGTTGACGGTGGTGCTGTACAAAATAATTTTCTCATACAATTTCAGGCAGATATCCTTCAAACCAATATTGACAGACCAAAAGTTTTTGAGACAACTGCACTGGGAGCTGCTTTTCTTGCAGGTCTTGGAACAGGTCTGTATAAAAACACAGATGATATTAATAAATCCTGGCACCTGGACAGGACATTTACCCCGGATATGCCGTCTGAACATGCTGAACAACTTTTTAAACGTTGGGGTAAAGCTGTTGAAAAATCAAAATCCTGGGCATAATTTATTGTATTATAGTATTACCTGTAATAATAAAAATTCATATGCTATGCCTGACTTTATTTCTGGAATCAAGAAAAAACTTTACACTGCTGAATCTTCCATTTTATTTAGCAGGTTCCATCCATAGATATCTTGAATGGATGATATCCAAATAGAAAAATTAAACAATGCTTTTATCCAAGACCATTTCCCAGTGGCATAATTCTTGAAGGTATTAATCTTTAATTGATTATTTTTAAAAAATCAAATTAATAATAACCTTTAATAAAGGAGATATACAATGACTAACTGGCTATGTAATAAATGCGGATACAATATTGAAAAAGACACTCCTCCTGAAAAATGTCCATCCTGCAAGGCTGACTGCTCTTTTGTGGACAATTCGTGCTATACACCTGATTGTGCAGGCAAACCCTTTGACCCCCAGGTTAAAAAAGAAGAATAGGAGATTATTATGACAAAAAAATACAGAATAAAAACATCATGCCCCCAATGCGGATGCTCCGGGGCAACAAATCTTTCGGAAAAAGAACTCAAGGAACGGTACGGAGATGTACCAAATATTGAACTTGAATGCCATGAGTGCCTGGCAAAACTGGATTTGGATGTTGAAGAAAAAAATTAAAAACATGAGACAATAATTATTTTGATACACAAACGTATCGCTCAATTTTAAAAAAGGAGTTAAAACATGGCAGAACCTAAAGATATGTATCAATGTCAAACAGTAAATTGCGGTTATATTTATAATCCTGATAAAGGCGACAGAAAAGGCAAAATTGCCAAGGGAACCAAATTTGAAGACCTTCCTGAAGAATGGAGATGCCCGATTTGCGGTGCGACTGTTAAAGCATTCAAGCCCCTTGGGTAAATAAGCTTTACAAAAAAAATATTGATGCATCACAAAATATTACAAGGCAAAAAACAAATGAGGAGCTTATCATGAAATGGATGCAGTTTTTCACACCAGCTAAATCATTAGATTTTACAAAAGCCCAATCATATATTTCAGAACATAAGGGCGAAGATATCACTATTTTAGATGTAAGACAGCCTTCGGAATATAAGGAAAATCATATTCCGGGAGCAATATTGATACCTTTGCCGGAACTTTCTGACAGACTTTTAGAAATCGATCCTGACAAACCAACCCTGGTGTATTGAGCAATTGGAGGGCGCAGCCGTGTTGCTGCACAAATGCTTGCAGGTAAAGGTTTTACAAAGGTATTTAACATGTCAGGTGGTATAAAAGCATGGAAGTCAAAAACAGCCATAGGTCCTGAGAACCTTGGCATTGACCTTTTTACCGGAAAAGAAGAACCTGTTGATATATTACAAATAGCATATTCTCTGGAACAGGGGCTCAGAACTTTTTACCTTGACCTTGGTGAAAAGGCAAAAGACAAAAAAGTAAAAGACCTTTTTGAAAAACTTGCTGAAATTGAAATCAAACATCAGCAATCCATCTACAATGCGTTCCTTGATATCAGCCCTGACAAAATAAGCCTTGAGGAATTTGAAAAAACAATTGAAACAAAGGCACTTGAAGGCGGTCTTTCAACAGAGGAATATCTTGATCTTTTTAAACCTGATTTTGATTCGCCAATAGATATAATCTCCCTTGCCATGTCCATAGAGGCACAGGCTCTTGACCTTTATCAAAGAGTCAGCCTAAAGGTTAAAAATCCTGATTCCAAAACAATTATCAACAAAATTGCCAATGAAGAAAAAACACACCTTGCAAGTCTTGGCAAATTACTGGATAATCTCGCAAAAGGAGAATAAAACATGAGAAAACACCTTATTCTGGTTGGCGGCGGTCATGCCCACATGACCACCCTTGAAAATATTGATAAATTTGTTGAAAAAGGTTTTAAGGTAACGGTTATCGGACCTTCTTTTTATCATTATTATTCAGGAATGGGACCTGGAATGCTTGGCGGAACATATAAACCCGATGATATTCGTTTTGCCACAAGGGATGTGGTTCAAAAACTCGGCGGCATTTTTGTTAAAGACAAAGTTGTCAAAATTGATCCTGACAAAAAAGAAGTTTTTACTAAAACAGGTCATTTGTTTTCCTATGATGTACTTTCCTTTAATGCAGGAAGTTATGTGCCCATGGAAGAAAACTTACAAAAAAGCAATAATGTTTATGCAGTTAAACCCATTGAAAAATTAATGGAAGCAGCTGACAGGCTGAAAGTTTTGTTTAAAGAGAAAAAAATTATTGTAAGTATTGTGGGCGGCGGTCCTTCTTCTGCTGAAGTTGCAGGAAATGTCTGGCAGCTTGCAAAAAAGACAAAGACCCACATGCCTGAAATCCATATTTTTGCAGGCAAAAAATTCATGGCAAGATTTCCTGAAAATGTAAGGTCAAGGGTTTTTAATTCCCTTATAAAAAGGGGCATTAATATACATGAAACAGGATATGTAAAAAACACCATGCCCAATGAAATTGTGCTTGAATCAGGTGAAAAATTCCCAACAGATTTTATTTTCATGGCTTTAGGTGTCAAACCATCCACCATATTTGAAAAATCAAACCTGCCCGTGGGACCTGACAAGGGTCTTTTGGTGAACAAATTTCTGCAATCTGTTAAATATCCCGAAATATTTGGAGGCGGGGATTGTATTTATCATGAACCGCAACCCCTGGACAAGGTTGGAGTCTATGCTGTAAGGCAAAACCTTGTTTTATTGAACAATCTCATGGCAAGCCTTGAAGGCAAATCTCTTGAACCCTTTGATCCCGGAGATGATTATTTGCTTATTTTCAATGTTGGCGGAGGGCTTGGCGTGTTTAAAAAAAGATCTCTGGTATTTGGAGGAAGAATTGCATTTATGATAAAGGACTATATTGACAGAAAATTTATAACAAAATTTCAAGCAATTGAAAAAACCCTGTAATATCCGGATGATGACCCAGAGATAATGATAAAAAAATCAAAATTCAAAATATTTTTTCTAAGTATAATCTTAGGGGCTGTCTGTCTATTTTTTTTGTTTGATTTAAATAATTATTTGACTCTTTCAAATTTAAAAAACGGAATTGACAGCTTAAGAGCATTTTATTTTGATCATAAAGCCCTGACAATGTTAATCTATTTTATCATTTATCTTCTGATATCAGCATTGTCCCTGCCTGTTGCAGGGATCACAACCCTTGCAGGCGGTGCTTTATTCGGGCTTTTTTACGGAACCCTGCTTGCATCCTTTGCAAGCACCATGGGAGGAACCCTGGCGTTTTTATCCTCAAGATATATTTTCAGGGACTTGGTACAAAAAAAATTTCCTTTAAAACTTGCCATTATTAATAAAGGGATTGAAAAACAAGGCGGGCTTTACCTGTTTACAATAAGGCTGATCGCGGTTTTCCCGTTTTTTGTGGTTAATATTGCCATGGGGCTTACCAAAATAAAAGTTTCAGTATTTTATATTGTAAGTCAGATTGGAATGTTACCTGTTACATTTATCTTTATCAATGCAGGGACCAGGCTTGGAGCAATCAAATCTCCGGGCGATATTTTATCGTTAAATATCATATTATCCTTTGCTGCGCTTGGGATTTTCCCTCTTTTTGCAAAACAGGTTATGGAATATATAAAAAATAAAAATATATATGCAAGATTTCCAAAAATCAAATCCTGTGATTATAATCTTGCTGTTATTGGAGGCGGGTCAGCAGGTCTTGTGGCATCGTATATTGCAACAGCAGTCAAGGCAAAGGTTGTATTGATCGAAGAAAACAAAATGGGTGGTGACTGCCTTAATACAGGTTGTGTTCCAAGCAAAGCATTTTTAAAAAGTGCAAAACTTGTCTCATATACAAAACGTGCCAAAGAATTCGGATTTAATAATGCCCATATTGATTTTGATTTTAAAGATATAATGGAACGCATTCAATCTACGATCAAAACAATTGCTCCCCATGATTCCATGGAAAGGTATTCAAATCTGGGCGTGGACTGCATACAGGGAAAAGCAAAAATAATTTCTCCTTTTCAAATACAAGTAAATGGAAAAATTATCACCACAAAAAATATTATTGTGGCAACCGGAGCAAGACCAATGGTTCCTGATTTACCTGGCATTGATAAAGTTCATTATCTTACTTCAGATAATATCTGGGACTTAAGAAAACTTCCAGAAAAACTTTTGGTTTTAGGTGCAGGTCCCATTGGATGCGAACTTGCCCAGGGATTTGCAAGGCTTGGATCAAAAGTTGCCCTTGTGCAAAGGAGTGCAAGGATAATGAAAAAAGAAGACCCTGATGCAGCAGATATATTGCTAAACCGATTTAAAGAGGAAAACATCAATGTTTTTTTAAATCATAGCGCCAAAGAGATTAAGCTTGAAAATAATAAAAAATACCTGGTTTGTGAGCACAATGGCAATAATATTGATATTGAATTTGACGAAATTCTTGTTGCCCTGGGCAGGACTCCCAATACCAAAGGGTTTGGGCTTGAAGATATAGGTGTTGAATTTGATAAAAAGGGAAAAATTATATTAAATGACAAATTACAGACCAATTTTCCCAATATCTATTGCAGCGGAGATGCCAGGGCAAAATTTCAATTTACCCACACAGCTGCCCACGAGTCATGGTATGCAGCTGTAAATTCCCTGTTTGGAAAATTTAAAACCTTTAAGGCAGATTATAGTGTTATACCCTGGGCAACCTATACTGATCCTGAAATCGCAAGGGTTGGTCTTAACGAAACCGAGGCAAAGCTTCAAGGCATTGACTATGAAATTGTAAAATATGATATCAAGGATCTTGACAGGGCTATTACTGATTCTGAAAACCATGGCTTTGTAAAGGTTCTAACAAAGCCCGGCAAAGATAAAATTTTAGGTGTTACCATTGCAGGAAACCATGCAGCTGATACAATTGCTGAATTTGTGCTTGCAATGAAACACTCAATGGGATTAAATAAAATCCTTGGTACAATACACATTTATCCGACAATGGCTGAAGCCAATAAATATGCAGCAGGGCTGTGGAAAAAAGCCCATGCACCTGAAAAATTACTTGCATGGATAAAAAAATACCACACCTGGATGCGAAAATAAAAATTGTTGTTTGTTTTAAAAATTAACCGATAAAAAAAGGAGAAATTCAATGAAAGTCACAATCACAAAACAATGTATGGGCGATAGAAATTGTAATGACCTTTGTGCTGAAGTATTTGAGTATAGTGAAGACGAATTAAAATCAACAATAAAAATGGATGAAATTCCTGAACATTTACAGGCTGTTGTGCGCCAGGCTGCTGAAGAATGCGGAGCTGATGCCATTATTATTGAAGAATAAAACCAATAAAATGATTGGGACAAGAAGGTAAATATGGTTAAATTCAGAGAAAGTCAGACTGCAAAGAATCTTCATATTTCCTTTGCAGCAGAAACCCAGGCAAGAACAAGGTATGATTTTTTTGCAGACAAGGCTATGGATGAAGGTTATATCCAGATTGCAAAAATATTCAGTGAAACTGCAAACCAGGAATATGAACATGCCTTGAGGTTTTTTAAATTTTTCAATGGCGGAGACCTTGAAATGAAGTGGGTTTTCCCAACCGGAGTGATTAAGGATACCCGTGCCAATCTTCTTTCGGCAGCAGCTTTGGAAAGATATGTCAGCTATGACATGTATGCCAAATTTGCAATAACAGCTATGGAAGAAGGATTTGAAAGGGCAGCAGATACTTTTAACAAAATTATTGTGGCAGAAGAACACCATGAAAAACTATATCTTGAACTTGCTGACAATATTGCAAAGGACAGGGTTTTTCAAAAGGATGATGAAAGGGTCTGGCGATGTTTGAGCTGTGGATATATCCATAGGGGCAAACAAGCTCCGGACAAGTGTCCTGCCTGTGTTAAACCCACAGGGTATTTTGAATTGCTTTATGAAAACTGGTAAACAACATCTAAAACAATGGGCAAGGCACAATATAATGTCTTGCCCAACAATTAACTAAATTTAATATTCCCAGAGTCCGTGAAGGTTGCAATATTCCCTTGCTATGACCTTGTCTGCATCTGTATAAAATTTTGCCTCGGGAGCATCGGAAGGATCTAAAAATTTTCTCTGTATCAAGGTTCCGTTTTCCGATACAAGCTCGATCCATACGATCCAATGATCCTCGGTCATGGGATGTGCTACACTTCCAACCTTGACAAGATAGCCCCCATCAATCTTTTCAACAACAGGAACATGTTTTTCTTTTGCAGCATCAACAGTATTGGCAACTATTTGATTCATGGGTTCGCCGCAGCAGATCAACGGAGGTTTTTCCGCATGGAGTGCCTGGGCAATGTTACCGCATTTTCCACATTTATAAATACCGTATTTTTCAGCCATTTTTCTCTCCTCTTTAAAAAAAGATTAAAAGATAATTAATAATTTTCAGGTACTATTTCAAAATGCGCCCTGGCATGGGCACATGCAGGACAGACATCAGGAGCATCGGTTCCTTCATGGGTATACCCGCAATTTCTGCACCTCCATTGCACTTTTTTTTCTTTTTTAAATACCTGATCATTTTCAATATTTTTCACAAGGGCATTATACCTTGTTTCATGATATAATTCTGCAACGGCAATGGATTCAAATGTCTTTGCAATATCATCAAATCCTTCCTGCTTTGCTGTGGCGGCAAACTCAGGATACATTGAAGAATGCTCATATTTTTCTCCGGCTGCAGACGCTTTTAAATTATCAATGGTATCTCCAATTGTGCCTGCCGGGAAACCTGCTGTAATTTCAAGTTCTTCTCCTGATTTCAAATATTTAAAAAGCCTTTTTGCATGCTCTTTTTCATGGTTTGCAGTCTCTTCAAAAATTGATTGAATCTGTACATAGCCTTGTTTTTTTGCCTGGGAAGCAAAATAAGTATATCTGTTTCGTGCCTGGGATTCTCCTGCAAAAGCAGTTAAAAGATTTTTTTCTGTTTTTGTTCCTTTTAAATCAGCCATTTTCTCTCCTTGATTTCTATTTTAATTCCTATTTTATTCATACTTATAAATTATAGTTACAATTATCATGCCACGGTTTAAACCTTTCCAATCTCTTTTACTGCATTGGAAAACCCTGTTATATCGCCAAGCATGATACAGCCCGCAAGTTGTCTGTTTTTTCTTACAAATTTTTGATAAATTTTATCGGTTTTTTTAATCTCACTTTCAAGTTTATTGTCAGGATCAATATCACCTGCCGAAGCCAAGTCAATTTCGGCAACTTTTAAACGTGTTGAAGGCACAATTGTCTCAAATTTCTTCTCAAGCCCTGCCATATTTGCTCCGGCAACTTTTCCCTGTTCCTGTGCTTCAGCCCAGATACAAAAATTTATTTTATTAAATTGTGCAATATCACCTGCTGCATATACTCCCTTAAGACTTGTTTCCATATGTTCATCCACTATTAAGCCCTGATCTGTTTTTAAATTTAAAATCTCAGGCAAAGCAAGATCAGGTCTAACACCTGCTGAAATCAATACAAGATCGCAAGGCAAAACCTCACCTGTATCCAATTCTACACCCGATACACTCTTGTCTCCCTGAATTTTTTTTGTTTTTGCACCAAGCCTGAATTTAAAGCCCTTTGCTTCAAGCATTGATTTAAGCATTAAAGCGCCCTCTCCATCAACCTGCCTTGGCAATAACCGATCAAAAAACTCAACAATGGTCACATCAAGTCCCTTTTTTATTAATGCGTAGGCAGCTTCAAGACCTAAAAGTCCGCCTCCGATTGCAACCACCTTTTTTGCATTGTCTGCAGCCTTTAAAATATTCTCAGCATGTTCCAGACTTCTTAAGGTAAACACATTTGTCTTTGTACTGCCGTCAATGGGCGGCACAAAAGGATTGCTGCCGGTTGCCAGCAGCAAAGAATCATATTCCCATATTTTACCGGTCTGATCCTTTGCCTGTTTTTTCAAATGATCAATATTAACAATTATAACCCCTGTATGCAGATTAATCTTATTATCCGTATACCACTGGTCTTTTTTTATGATTAAATCGGACTTGCCAGCAATACCTGCAACAACATCAGGCAGGCGTATTCTGGAATAAAAAGGGACAGACTCTTTAGTTACCATTTCAATTGAATCATCAGGATTGTTTTTTCGTATGGTCTGTGCTGCTGTTGTCCCTGCAACGCCATTTCCTATAATGAGATGTTTTGTCATAATATATTTCTCCAATTAATTTAAGATTAATATCAATATTAATTGTAGCAATCATCATGCCTGATTTTGACATTATAGCATTAATTTACAATAAATAATAAAAAATCCATAAATGTGAGAAAGCGTACCTCTGTGGTATCAATATCTGTTTTATTAACATAATCTAAAGATACAAAAAAGACCTGGTCAGGTTTATATCTTTTAATAAAACTTCTCATGGCTTTAGATACAGTATTTCTCAGTATTTTTGTCTTAATTTCAATTGGTATAGCCTTTCCCTGTTTTTCCAGAATAAAATCCACTTCAGCCTTGGTCCTTGTTCTCCAGAATTTGGGATGGATACCCGCAATTAACATCTGGATATAGATAAAATTTTCCAGGATATTTCCTTCCATGTTAATGGAAAAATTATCCAGGATAAAATTTCTCAATCCAATATCAAAAAAATATATTTTAGGCGATTTGCTCAACTCTATTTTCTTATTAGTATGATAATTCAATGCAAAAGAACAAATAAATGTTTTTTCCAATATTGCCAGTTGTTCTTTTAACTTTTTATATGGAATGCCTGTTCTGGCACTTAAATCATTATAATTCACCATGCCGCCCATTTGCACAGCAAGGTTTCTGATTAATGTATCAAGAAGGTGGGTGTCTCTGTATTCCAATATTTCCTTAATTTCTTTTAATAAATAAGTATTGTATATATTTTTCAGAACAATTTTTTTATCTTCCTTTTTATTCATTAAAGCAATTCTCGGATATCCTCCAAAGCATAGATAGTCTTTTAATACTTTATTTATTTCTTCAAGGTAAATATCAGATAAATGACCCTTTTGATAAATTTTAAATAATTTTTTATTTTTAAATTGTAAATATTCATTAAAAGATAATGTGTATAATTCAAAAACAAAAACCCTGCCAACCAGATATTTGATTGAATTCAAAGAAAGTTCGGTGGCAGATGATCCTGATATGATAATTTTTACTTTTTTTATGGTATCGTAAATATATTTTAAATTTTTACCACTTGATTTTGCGTATTGGACCTCATCAATAAACACTATTTCATAGCCTTCAATAAATTCTATTATAAAAGCTTTTATATCTGTTTCAAATTTTTTCAAAATATCCAGATCTTCAAAGGATATTCTATTAATTTTTTTATTTTGCAAATCATCAAGACATTTATTCACCAAAGTTGTCTTGCCTGCCTGGCGAGGACCAATAACAGCGATCATTTCTTTAAAATCAAGATAATGTTTTATATTATCTTCCAGATCTCTTTTTATATACATGCCAATACCCTTTTAATAATTTTTATCAAGATAAAATATCATTAATAGTAATTTTTATCAAGATAAAATTAATATTATCCCGGGCTCAACGCATGCTGATGTCAATATTCTAAACTTCCCATAGAATTGGTGTCAAATTTTGGAGAGCCGTTGCCTGACAATGCTTTGTAAAGATTTTGACGACTCAAGTTTGTTTTTTTTGCTATTTAAGTCATGCCTTACGCCTTGTGCCTTTGCAACATTGCCAATTGCTACATAAGCAGCTCATTGTTTCCTTCTTCAAAGGCTGCCTTCAAATATTCATGAATCATTTCAGGGCAGTCCAAATATTCACCGGCATCCATTTTTGATGGTTACTTTCATTATTGTTTACTCCAATTCTCCCATAATAATTCTTGCTTTTTTAATATCTTTGCTCTGAGTGGACTTGTCTCCGCCGCAAACCAGAAAAATAATTTCCCCATCCTCGATAGTATTACAATATAGTGAATTAAAGAAAAAAATTCATTTCAAATCTTTAGTTGATAAGCCTGTAATAATACCAAATTTGTTGGCACCGCTGACAAATGCAATAAAAGAACATAATGCAGATATTTCTTCAAGATTAAACAATAAATTCAACTCTTTAAAGTCTTCATCTGTAATTTTATGGGGATTGCTGATTGCTTTTTTTGCCAACGCCATTGCAGCAGCAGTTCTTTTATCCTGATGAACCTCATCAGGCGGGCCACCAAAAGACATTCAGTATTTACATTCCTGACCCCAGGCAGAAACTCTTCTCACCTGTTCCAGCAAATCAGAACCCAGGGTTGGATGATTAAAAAATTCTTCTTCCAAAGCAACCCACTTTTTATAAATAACAGGGCTGTTACCTATAATCTTTTTAAATGGTGTTTCCCCTAAATCTGATTGCGGTATACGTGCCATTTTAATTTTTCCTTTGTTTGTTAAAAAACTTTAGAACATCAACCTTTAGTAATTCATGAAAAGCCTGTCGATCAAATCCATCAGCTCAGATTGCCAATATGGTGTGACCATATCATGTTCTGCTGAAAAAACAGAAATCG
>CAZTEM010000086.1:0-13654 GCA_964612755.1 uncultured Desulfobacterales bacterium
GTACAGCCTATTTTCAATCTTATTTTATAAATCTATTGATATTATTGAACAAATCTTAATTATCTTGACAAACTTATATTTTGTGATTAAAATAATTTGTAAGACAGCATAAAAGCATAAAAGATAGTGCAAAAAATATTATATAAGGAGTGCATTTAAATGATTGAATTAACAGATCCTGCAAAAGAGCAGATTGACGAATATTTTAATGGGAAAGAAGCCACTCCCATAAGAATTTTTCTTAACTCAGGCGGCTGAGGTGGTCCATCCCTCGCTATGGCTCTGGACGAGCCTAAAGATACTGACGATGTTTATGATATCAAAGGTCATAAAATAGTGGTTGACAAAGAATTTATGAAGCAGGCGCAATCAATCAAGGTTGATTTTTCAGGAATGGGTTTTAAAATAGATTCCAAGATTGATTTTGGTCAATCTTCTTGTTCAAGTTGTGGTACGGAAGGCTCTTGCTGTAGCTGAAAATAGTCAACTTTTTTTAATAATTTTTATATGTATAAAAGGGTGCTTTGATTTTTAAGCACCCTTTTTTTGTATCGGGATATATCTTGACCTGTTTGTTCTCACATGGTAGCCTGTTTGTGAGTCTTTACAAAATTATCAAAAAATAATTATTAACAATTGGCAGGTAAATCAGAATGAAAAAAATTTTTCTTCTTATTCTTTGTATGATTTGTTTATCAAGCTGTGCACGAGAACCTAGTGTTGAAGAAACTATCCTTGGCGGATGGACAAATAAGACTGGCGACGCATATATTTATCTGAAAATTAAAATGGAGAGTAAATGGGAATCCTCGGTAAAACTTACTGATTCATCATTAAAGATTATTCAAGTTAAAGGCACTGCCTCAGGAGAATGGCATATTGAGGATAATACCTTGGTACTGACTGTTTTTGAATCAAATATTGATAAATTTTTTAAAAAAAATGCTACAAATTTTTATGAAATCATAAAATTGGATGATAATGTTTTACAATTAATGGATGCTAACGGTCGCACTGCAACCTGGCAGGCAGTAAAAATATTAAAAAATAAAGCGGATGGAGATGTTGTTATATCTATTAAAATGGAGCCGTTTACTATTAATTTGAATAAAACAAGATCCAGAGATAAGGATAGATATCTATGTCTGGCTTTGAACATAGTGCTCAAAGAGATAATGCCGGGAGAAAGCATGCAGAAGATTCACCCTAAGGCAAGGGAGGCTGTGCTATTATATTTAAGCTCACTTGTCTATAAAGACGTTCAAAATCTTGACCAGATAAAAGAATTACAGGGTAAATTAAGGACTATTCTTAACCCTTATATGGGAAATATGGTTGATAAAGTTGAAATTGATCATGTTATACTTGCAACAACTATTGACAGAGTAGAAGAATTTCTTATAGAACATTCATTGAAAGCAAGGATTTCTAAAAAGCAGGATGGAGCCGGGAATAAAAAAGATAAGGGAAAATAATGAAGATAATAGAACCATATTTTGAAATATTGCATATGGCTGATTATAATGAGATTTTAAACCTTTTAGAAAAAGCTGCACGAACATGCTATAAATCAGAAGATAAAATCACCCAGGGATCAGCAGAACAACTATTGGAAAGATTAATGAAAACAGGACACGAAAGTGTTATAGAACATATTTCCATTAGTGTACGGTTGGTTTGTGACAGGGGGGTAACCCATGAGATCGTACGCCACAGGCTTTGTTCCTTTAGCCAAGAAAGCACACGATATGCTAATTATTCAAAAGATAAATTCGGCAGAGAAATCACATTGATAAGACCATTTTTCTTTAAGGACAAATCAAAAGAATATAAGATATGGGAAGAATCAATGCAGGCATGTGAAAATGCCTATTTAAAGCTTCTTGAGAATGGAGCAAAAGCACAGGAAGCAAGAAGTGTTTTACCCAATAGCCTTAAAGCAGATATTGTTATTACAGCCAATATAAGAGAATGGAGACATATCTTTAAACTACGGTGTTCCAAAGCATCGCATCCCCAGATGAGGCAGAGTATGCTTCCTTTGCTTGATCTGTTCCATAAAAAAATGCCTGTCTTGTTTGACTCTATTTATGATAAATTTTCAAAAGATATTAAAGATTTAAATAATTGATTAATCATACAGACCTGTATTATGTCATATAAACAGGTGCGAGCTTAATATGTTAAAGAAAAAAAATATTAAATATAAAATTGGATACTATACCAGTGCAAACATTCACCATCTTACTCCTTTGCTATTGTTATATTCCCATCTTGGCGGGATTTTTTATATTTATAAAAACCAGGCTACATATAATTATTTAAGAGAAAAATATAATCATTTGAGCATTAATATTTATTTTAGTGATTCTATTAAAGATATAAAACTTGCCATAAGGCAGAATAAAATAAGGCTGATGATTTATTCTGATTTTAGTGATTTAAACATAGTAAAATCCATTCAGGTTTTTAATGATTGCGGAGATGATAATTCCATGGTGCACCCGGAGCTTGCGAAATATGATCTTTTATTTTTTTCAGGAAATAAAATAAAAGATAAACTTGAACAGCTCGGGATACTAAAAAGGCTCAAGAATTGGAAAATAACAGGGTATCCTAAGTTAGACCCTGTTATGAGTAATAAGCTTGTGGGTGCAAAAAAGAAAGTTTTTGATAATTCAAGAAAAACAATTTTATATGCTCCAACTTCATTAAAGGAACACGAAAATGAACATGAACCAAGCTCTTTACCATTATGGGCAAAGCATATTATCACATCTTTATATGGAGAATATAATCTAATAATAAAATACCATGGAATTGTTAGAAGAAAAACCAACAACATCTATAAACAGATAGATGCCCTGATATTGAGTCTTGATGCAGAAGACAGTGTGAGATTGATTATTGACGATAATATTGTCGAATATATGGTGCAGTCAGATATGGTTATTACAGATATTTCATCTGTTGCTTATGAATGGTTTCATTTTGATAAACCAATTGTTTTTGTAAACCCTGACCCTGGATATTTTGCCAGGTCTGATGATATTTTTGCAAGTACATTGTCATGGCAGGCAGGTGATGTGGTTGAAAAATATGACGATCTTCTGGAATGTGTGAACAAAAATTTAAGATTTGATGAATATGGGGATCAAAGAAATAAACTTTTACAATATACTGTTAAGAATCCTGATGGCAAAGCTTTAGATAGACAGATAAAGCATGTTTTGAAATTTTATAAAAAGTATGAGAAAAAATCATATTTCCGATTTTTTTTGTTCAGCTATTTATTGAAAAGATTTAAAATTATTAAATATAAATTAATGCTGAGACGTTATAAAAAACTAATCGGAACATTTATAGACAGGCAACCCGGAAATTAAATGTTTTAATCTCTGGATATTATTACAATCATAGTTCCCTTTTTTATGGAGATAATTGCTTTTTTATCTGTAAATTCATTGCTTATTCCAAGGGATGAGCCGGATTCTATTATTGCATTATTTAATGGGTATTTAAGCCCGGAAATTGTCACCCCTTCAACCTTGTCACTTAAAGACAAAAGCGATACAAAAGAATTTTCCTTTTTTTCAAGGGTTAATTTGTCTGTCACAATAAAGATTTCATTGTGGTCATCAATTATTCTGCATTTTATTTTTTGATGGGTTTTGGGATCAGATTTTTGGTCTATAATTTTTTTAGAGAGCTTTGTTACAAGAAAGATATTTGCAAGGGTATGATCAAGCCTTGTGCCAGTCACTCCAATTAATGTCAGGTCATTATATTTTTTATCCATTGCATATTTAATTGCAAGCTCAGTATCACTTGAATCTTTTTGGGGAGGGTGTCTTATTATTTTTATATTGTTTTGTTTAAAAAAAGATTTATTCCGGGGCTTGATGGAATCAAGATCACCAATAATGACATGGGGGAATATATTCATTTTTCTAAGATGGTTTGCACCTCCGTCAACACATATAATACAATCTGCCTGATATAATATTTTAGAAAAAAAATTATAATTTATAATATTACCATTTGCTATTATTACAGCTTTCATAAATAATTATTTACCATGAAATAAATAAATGTTAAATATGCCATAAAATTTTCTATTAATTTTTTTATATAAAAAGGGTTCTATAAAAGAATTCAGGCTCAAAAACAATAATGATATTTCCCACAACTATAACCAGATATATTTTTAAGGAACTTTTTCCCCCTTTTATTGTTTCGTTATTTTTCCTTTCATTTGTTTTCTTAATGGCAAAAATTCCTGAATTTACAAATATGATAGTGAATTATCATACAGGTATAATTTCCCTTGTTCTGCTCCTGCTTTATTCGTTTCCCAAATTTTTATTAATTATTTTGCCGATATCAGTAATGATTTCCGTACTATTAACGTTTATGCGTATGGCAGGGGATAATGAAATTACAGCTCTGAAAGGAGGAGGTATCTCATTGTACAGGTTGCTGCCTCCTGTATTGGGATTTTCATTTTTTATTACATGTATTGCATTATTTGTTTCTATTTTTATTGTTCCTAAGAGCATGACAGCAATTGAGGATAAGAGTAAGGATATTATTCAAGCAAGCCTTGATATTGCTTTGCAGGAACGTGTGTTTAATACTGATATTGAAGGTATTATGATTTATATTGCAAGCGTTAATTCAGTTAATAAGAAGCTTAATAATGTTTTTATTGAGGATTCGAGAACCAAGGGAATGGTAAATATCTCAACAGCTCCCCAGGGCATGTTATTGCTTAGTAAAAACAAAAAAAAATATACGCTTCGTTTGTTTAACGGGATAATTAATCAAGTTAATTTAATAAAAGATTCTGTTAATACCATATCCTTTGCAAGTTATGACATAAATATAGATTGTGGAAAACTTTTTAATAAATCAAGAGTAAAACGAAAAAAACAAATGGATGAAATGGATTTACAAGAATTAGTAAAAGTTATTAAGGACAATAAGCATAAGAAAAATCATGCATTTAATATGGCTCTTATGGAGTTTCACAATATGTTTGCTTTGCCATTTGCATGTTTTTGCCTTGCCCTGCTTGCATTCCCTCTAGGAGTGCAATCTGTTTCCCTGAAAAAGTCTTCAGGATTAGGTCTGGGTCTTGTTTTTTTTGTTGTTTATTATCTTCTTTTTGCAATCGGCTGGTCAGCAGGCGAATCAGGCGCTTATCCACCTGTTATTGGAATGTGGTTTCCCAATGTTTTTATGTTAATAATAGGATTATACCTTCTTTATCGGAATGCAAAAGAGCATCCTGTAAAAATGCCTTATTTATTTGTTAAAGTTTTTTTATTTATTAAAATACATATTTTTAAGAAAAAGGCAGATTCCTAATGTCCATCCTTCATAAATACTTTTTTAAAGAATTTATCAGATTATTTATTATTATTCAGATTGTTGTCATTGTAATATTATTGTCTATTGATTATCTTGCAAAACTGGATATTTTTATTGGAAGTCAAGTCAGTATTGTTAAGACATTTGAATATGTATTGTTAAGAGCTCCCATCATGTTAGCAGGTCTTATTCCGTCTGTAGTGATTCTTTCAATCATTGTTGTTTTTGGACTCATGAATAGAAATAATGAGCTTGTGGCAATAAAATCAGGTGGAGTAAGTGTATATTATCTTGTCAGACCAGTTATATTTGCAGGTATTGCCTTAATTGGCATTATGTTCTTCCTTGGAGAGACCATTGTGCCTGTGACTGAAGCGCAATCAAAAGTAATTAAACACGAAATCACCCATGGCGGGAAAACAATGCACAGGGCAAAAAAAGACGTATGGATGAAGCAGGATAATCTTATAATTCATATTAAATATTTTAACCCGTTGGATAAGACAATTGCAGGTATAATTTTAACTGAACTTGATAATAAATTTAACATAATCAGAAGAATTGACGCTCAAAGTGGTATGTACACAGAGCCTACATGGTTATTCTCAAAGGTTATTGAGCAAATATACGATAAAACCAACTTGGACTATGTGGTTAAAACCTATAAAAATAAAGAGTATATTTTGAACTTTTTACCAAAAGATATTGCTAAAATAGTAAAAAAATCCGATGAAATGACTATGTTTGAATTATTAAAATATGTTAAAAAAATTGAAGACGAAGGCTATGATGCAACATCTTACAGGGTTGATTTTTTTGCCAAGACAGCATCCCCGGTTGTCTGTCTTATTATGGCAATGATTGGTGCAGCTGTTGGTATGCGTTCTCTTGTTAAAGAAAACATGCCAGCAGGCATTGCCCTTGGAATCGGAATTTCTTTTTTTTATTATATTATGCATGGATTTTGTATCTCGCTCGGATATGGAAAGGTCTTGCCTGCTTTTTTAAGTGCCTGGGTCACAAATATTTTTTTCTTTATTTTTGCAATGCTGTTTTTAATAAGTATTGATGACTGATGGAGCTTCAAATGAAGCAGGCATTGATAGCAAAAATAGAAAAAATCATGAATGATAATAGCACGGAAAAAAGATTTTTATCCTTTGAAAACTTCCTTTTTTTATTGTCAAAAATTTATTGTGCAGGATTGAAACTGAGAACAGGACTGTATAAATTTCATATCATTAAAAAAAGAAAACTTCCCTGTTATGTAATAAGTGTTGGTAATATTATTACAGGCGGCACAGGTAAAACTCCCATGACTTTGTACTTAGTTACGCTTATTGAAAAATTTGGATACAAGACCGTAATAATCACCAGAGGATATAAGGGTAAATATAAAGAGGCAAATACTATAGTGAGCAATGGCTCGAAGCTCTTACTAAACGTTGAAGAAGCTGGTGATGAAGCAATTATGATGGCTGAAAAATTAAAAATTCCTGTTATTGTCGGAAAAAATAGATACAGGGCAGGTATGCTGGCAATAAAAAAATTTAATCCTGATGTGATTATTCTTGATGACGCTTTTCAGCATATTGCATTAGAAAGAAATTTGAATTTATTACTTTGTGATTATAAAAACCCTTTTGGAAATTTTGAACTTTTACCCCGTGGCAGGCTGAGAGAGCCTGTAACCGCTGTTGAACGCAGTGATGCAATAATATTTACAAGGACAGAAAAACAGGATAAACCAGATCATGAAATGTTCTTGTCAAAATCAATCTTTTATTCATATCATTTGCCATATATTGCAGAATTTATACATTGTACAAGTGAAGATATATCTTTTAAAAAGAGATATTTTTTATTCTCAGCTATTTCAGATAATTCAAATTTTAGAAAAACCTGTAAGACAATGGGAATGACTATAGCAGGTTTTGTTGAATTTACAGATCATCATTGGTATACAAAAAGAGATTTAAACAATATATATGAGAATTTTAAGAAGACCAAGTCAGATTGTCTTGTTACCACAGAAAAAGACTATGTTAAAATCAAGGGTATTATTTCTGATCAATTCCCTTTGATTGTGATCGGGGTTAAAATTGAGTTTAAACGCAAAAGCCAGGAAAAATTTGAGGGTTTTATTAAAGCCTGCCTTCATGGACATTTAAAAGTAGATCTCTGAAGTTTATTCTGATATTTATTTTTTTGGCAGCTTACAATAGGGAAGTGGTTTCCATCTATTATAAAACCAGGGAAATTGCTCGGGATATTCTCTTATTATATCTTCAATAACAGAAAAGAATTTTTGAGCTGTTACCTCAATATCATTAATCTCATCTCCTGTTTTTTCAATTTTAATTTCAGGTTTTATTATTACCCTGTAATTGTTTGTCTGCCTGACAAGGAAAAAGGGTATTATAGGTACTTTAGATTGTAATGCTAATTTAACTATATTTTTGTTTACTATTATTCTTGAGCCAAAGAAATTAACAACAACTCCTTTTTCTGCTGGCACTCGTTTATCAATTACCAATCCTACAGCTTCATTATTTTTAAGTGCATTTATTATTCCATTTAAAGCTTTGTTAATGGGAAACAGATTTCCTGTTTTAAATCTAAGCCGTTTTTCTTTCATAAAGCGGTCAAAAATAGCAGGTTTGATTGGTTGATAAACAGAGTTCCATTTGATTTCTTCTTCTTCAAGAAAAGGTATTAATAATTCCCATATTCCAAAGTGGCTTGTAATAAAAATGCAACCTTGTTTATTTTCTTTGATTTGATTTATTATGTCTTTGCCCTCAACTACAAACCATTTGTCAAAATTATTATGATTAATACAATTGCTCCAGAGAAGTTCAAACATACTCTGGCAAAAATGGGCAAAATTTTGTTTTATCAGCTTGTTTGCTTCAGCTCTGGTAATAGTTTTATCAAGCTTTGTTGTTATATTTTTAAGAGCTTTTTTTTTTCTTTTTTTATCCACAATATACCATACATAGCCTATAAAACCGAAAATTTTTAATCCGATTCTGCGGGGGATATGCTCTATACATAATACAAAAAATTTGAGCAGAAAATAATTTATTTCATTAATCATTTTAATTATATTTGTTTTTGCGGAAAATATTATCCTGTTTGTTGTTGGTTTTTATATCCAGGGGTTGTTCTATCATAATTTATAAGATACCGGCAAGATATATTATTCTGTTTGTTTAAAGCGTAAATAGTATTGGAAAAGACTCTTCTGTATGTTAATGTTTTTAAAAAATATCAGATTTGATTACTAAAAAGATAATTATCAGGTAGAATTTAAATGAAAAAAGTCGGTTTTTTATGTCTTAATACTTTAGCTCATGCTTTACATATTGCATCCATAGCATTTTATTTGTCAGTTGAAAAAAAATATATTGTTACCTTTTATGTTTCAACAGAAAAGCTTAAATCCGAATTGGAAAATTATTCTGAAAATTTTCCGGAAAATAATGTTGTAATAAAATTTTTATATCCTTCGGTTTTGCACAGGTTTTTACGATTGTTTAAAAGGAGGCTGCATCCCCGGGTACGCAATGTTATTTCCAATAATATTAAAACACTTTTACATAATGATGCCATTGTTATGACAGATAAACATATGCTGGAGTACAAATCGTCTGATCATCCTGTATATATTGGAGCAGGGCACGGGGCAGGAGACAGGGCATGCGGTTTTACCGGGACCTATAAAAATTATGATTATATTTTGATATCCGGGCAAGCTAAATGGAACCGCATGAAAAAAAATAAATTAATCACAAATAATACAGGGAAATTAATTGGATATCCTAAATTTGACATAGCTTTTAAATCTGACCCTGAATTGTTTTTTGATAATAATAACCCTGTTGTACTTTACAATCCCCATTTTAATAATAAAGAAACCTCCTGGTTTAAATGGGGTTATAAAATATTAGAATATTTTTTGAATAATCCAGAGTTTAATTTGATATTTGCTCCACATATAATGCTTTTTAAAAATAATAATACATTAAAATCTAAATATTTTAATGCTGAAAATATACATATTGATATTAATAGTAAAAATTTATCAAATATGGCATATACCAAGAGTGCTGATATCTATTTAGGTGATGTGAGCAGCCAGGTTTATGAATTTGTTGCATATAAAAGGCGGCCTTGTATTTTTTTAAATACCCATAAAAAGATTTGGCAGAATAATGATAATTTTCGCATGTGGAATATGGGGATTGTTATAGATGATATCAATGGTTTGGATTTTGGTCTGTCTGAAGCTCAAAAAAAGTTTGAAACATTTAAAGAAATACAAAAGAAATTGCGAGATAGAACTTTTTCATTTCTATCTGAGCCTGCCGGATTAAGGGCTGCTCGGGCAATAATGGACATACTTGACTAAAAGCTGTTTTTCATGCACTTGATAGGTTTCGGCAGGTGGATCCCGGACTATCAGGTGTCTGGTGTGTTTTTATACATGTTCATAAATAAGGAAATAAACAGAATGGAAACCCAGGCAACTTCACGTCTGTAAGGAGCATAAAAAATACCGGCAATTGCCGGAATTATAATAGATCCAGCACAGGCAATGAAAATCCAGTTAATTTTCCCTTTGTTTTTTATATATTTATAGAGTCTATTTATTACAAAAACAAATAGCATCATCATCACACATAGACCGAATAACCCCTCTTCGCATAGTTTTGTTAAATACATATTATGGGCATGGGGACCTTTAAATGTTTTGATCTTAAATCCTTTGGATTTTTTTATTAAATTTTCAAAATCAATTTTATAATAATTTCTCGGTCCAATACCAAATATTTTTTTTTTGCCGAATTTGAATTGCAGCAGGGACAATTTCCAATATGTAAATCTTAATTGGTCATTGGAAGTGAACTTTTCAGAAGAACTCAATGAAATTTTTGTGGATAAAAGATGGCGCATACTTTGCTTTAGCCTTCCATCTGGTGATAAGACCATTATAGAAGCCATAAGAGCTATAATTGTTAATAATAATATAATATAGATTTTAATATTTTTAATATTTAGTATGAAAAACATACCAAAAAAACATGCTATTCCAACCATCCCCGATCTATTACCCATGAGAAGAATACAGCAAAGCATTATAAGTCCTGATATGCCTAAGGCAAATTTTTGAGGCACACTGAATTCTGATCCGGTTTCCGATAATATACCTGTTACAATGGCAATGGTCATGCCTGTAATGATCGAAGCCTCTGCAACTGTCATATTCTTTAATTCAAAGAATGAAGTCCCACCTTTATAGAATGTAACAAATCCATAACAAAGCCCAATAATTATGCCAATAATAGAAAGATTAGCTATCCATTTTATTTGATTTTTAGTCAGGGTGGAGTTGTAAATCAACAGCCCTATAACAGCTACAGTGAAACTGTCTCTTAAACCGTTTATCCCCTTTGCCAATGGCCAGTTCAATGCAGTGCTTATTGCAGCAGATATGAAAAATAAGCCAAGAATGAGTTCATAAATATCAGGTTTTCTAAACCCTATTGATTTATCTGATAATCGCCAGCCTATACCTCCTATAATAAAAATCCCAAGCCCGATATTTTTAGGAACTTTAAGAAAAGGAAGAAATAAAATCAAAAAATATAAGCCTGTAATTTCAATCTGGTGTAGTCGTTGAATATAGCGATGACAGTCATGGTTATTCATTTGTTTAGTCCTGTTTTTTTGGCAGAGAATTATTCCCAGGGGGCTGAGTTTTCCACCTGTCATGGACCCAAAACCATTGCTCGGGATATTTTTGAATATATTGTTCAATAATATTGTTATAAGCTTGGGTATTATTTTGAATATCCTCAAGGTCATTACCGGTTTTTATCAATGGAACTTCCGGAAGTATATCTATATAAAATTTATTATTTTTTTTATAAGCAAATATCGGTATAACAGGTGCATCAGAAGATAAGGCAAATTTTGCCAATCCGGTGTTGGCATAGGCTTTACGCCCAATGAAATTTATGAACACCCCGGATTTTTTTTTTCTCACGTTTTGATCTATAATAAGTCCGATAATCTCTTTTTTATTTAAATTATCAAGTATGCTGTTTAACGCATTATGTAATGGAAACATCTTGCATCTGGAACGTTCTCTTTTTTCTTTTATGTATATATCAAGAGGTTTATATTTTATCTTTTTATACACCACAGAAAATGCAAGTCCTGTTATATAATTAATGGCTGTGATAAGTTCCCAGTTACCAAGGTGCCCTGAAAAGCATAACACGCCTTTGCCTTTTTTATGGGCATTTTTTAGATTATCAACCCCGTTAATTGTAAACAGTTCAGGATATTTTTCAGGGTCGGTTTCATGGAATCTTGCATGTTCAAAAATCATTGTGGCAGTATTGCAGAAGATTTTCCAGGAGAGTATTCTTATTTCACTGGTATTTTTGTTAAGGGGTGAGGCATTTTCAAGATTACTAATGCAGAGACTCCTGTGACGTTTGTCACAAATATACCATATGGTTCCAAGTATTTTACCTGAGATATTGCCAATTATAACAGGGAGTTTTCCAAGCAGGCGCATGAATTGTGAAATTGCGTGGTATGCAATTTTTTCTGTAAAAGGTAATGTTTTTACTGCATCAGGATATGCTTTGCCTGTGATAGATGGTGTGTGTTTTGTTAAGGCTGCACCACTATTGGAAATAAGATAGTCAGCAATTCTGCACGCAGATTTCCCATCTGATGGTCCCACAAATAATTTTGAATATTTTTCCCGTTTTTCTTTGAATTTTTCAGGATGTTTCAACTGGTCATCCACTGTTTTTTTTAAATCATTATAATTTTTTGCATGGGCACCAATATCTGAAAATTTTAATATATCAGAATCAAGGCGGTTGGACAGTCTGAAACTGAGCAGGCCTTTATATGACCATCTCAGATAAAGGAAATCACACCATATAATGGGTTTGCCAATGGCTGCAAATTCAAAAATTGATGACGAAGCTTCACTAATGAGTATGTCAGCTGTGACCATAAAAGGGAGTAATGAGTGTTCATCAATAGTTGCGACATAAACATTGGGAAAATGTGACCATGAGTTGAACTTGTCACACTGGGCAGCATATTTAGGTTTTGTATGGGAAAAATAATGGGGTTTTATAAGAATATTGTATTCTGAGAAATCTTCAGGCCAGTTGTCAGGGAATAATTCAATGGAGCTTGGATAAAAGGTAGGAGCATATAAAATTGTTTTTTTTTCAGGGTCAAGCCCCAGTGCATATAGATCAAGTCCTGTCTGGGTATGGTTATAAACAGGATCAAGCTTGGCAAACCCTGTGAGGAAATAATTCCCTCTGGGGTACATTTTGTTTAAAATTTTTAGTCGTCTTTCTCCTTCAACAAATCTTATTGTCATTGGTGTTTTTGATTTTGTATAATAAGATTTTTTTATTCCAATGGCATGACCAAACTGAGCAGTCTTGGAGACAGTGTGTAATAAATCAGTATTAAAAAAATGGTTACCAAATATTACCCATGCCGCTTTGGCATTCATGTAATAATCAAGGGCTTTGTGTTTATCTTTGACCCAGATAGCATTAAGATTCTCTTGTTGTATTGCTTTATTCAGCAAATTTTGAAAATTTTGATTCTCATAAATAACAAGTGTACAGGAAATATTTCGTTTTTCCAATTCTCTCAGAACAGGAAGATACTGGGCAAGATAGTAGAATTCCTGAACATCAAAAATTATTTTTATTTTGTTTGTCATAGTATTGTTTCAGAGTTTTTCTCAGGATGCTTGAGCTTCTGCCTTCTGTGTATGGAAGATAAACCACTCTTTTATTATGTTTGATCATATAATCGTGACCAAGAATCTTTTTGTCATTTCCATGCACCAGTATATCAGCATTAATTTCTTCTAAGAGTTTGTCTTTTTCAAGGGATGATGTGGGGATAACTATATCAACAAATTTACAGGCTTCCACTACTGCTGACCTGTCTTCCCAGCATAAAAGAGGATAATGTCCCTTATATTCTTTGACAAGTTCATCTGTGTTGACCCCAACAATTAATATATCTCCAAGAGCTTTAGCTGCCTTTAAAAGTTTTAAATGCCCAATGTGAAACATATCCCATACACCAACAGTGTAGACAATAATTTTTTTTTTGTTGTCAGCCATAATGCATGATTTCCTCTGATGAAAAAATTTATTTTTTGTTTTCATATAACATACCACGAATTGGTTTGGCAAATTGATTAAGTCCCCCT
>CAZTEM010000087.1:0-13533 GCA_964612755.1 uncultured Desulfobacterales bacterium
CTGCATACACTTCTGCCAAGGGCAATGAGCCCTGGGATGTCAATGCCAAAGGGGCAATAGCAGCGGGTGCAAAGCACGCATTTATTAAAGGTTAGTTCCTGCATTTCTTCAAGAGATTCTCTGGTGACTTTTCCTTTTTTTTTATATAGTTTGCCAATGGAATTTAAAAATTTATAGGAAGGCATATATTCAGGATTCTGGTTATTGGACATATATAAAAAACAACTTTCAGCACATAAACTGCAGTGGGCGCACATGGACAAACCAAGTTTGATTTGTGTTTTATTGTTTTTTAATATTGCTTTAATTGGTTCTATATTAATTTTGGTATGTTTATCCATTGATTGCTCCGTATCTGTGTTAAAAATGCCATGTCCGGCTCGGGGTTCCAAATGAATGTTCGCTTGCGACCATAAATCTTGATACAAAGAAAAAAATCATATGAAAAAATTTTGAAAAGGGGATGATAATAAGTATCAGCTCGCCAAAAAACATATGCAATATTATTAATGTATTATAATCAAGAAGATGACGATATGCCATAAAGCCTGTTAAAAAAGGGGCAAGAACAAGCAAAAGCAATAAATAATCATATATTGTTGAAATAATTCTGACACGCCTGAGTAATAGTCTTCGCAAAAATAATATAAACCCGCTGATAAGAACAAATTTAGTCATAATATCTGATATTTTTTCAGGAAGAGATATTAAACTGATTCCAAAAGATGTATCCAGCAGAACATTATGCCCGTGAATAAATAAAGGAGTCATAATCAAACATACATGGAAAACTATACTTATCAATACAAGGCATATATTGGATTCCAAGGATGACCCTCTCTGGAATACAAGATATCTGAACAAACGTTGTTTTTTTGTTAAAGGTGTTCGGGACAAAAATGCCTGATCCGGTTCAAACCTGAGCATTTCTTTTTTTCGGGTTAATTTTAATAAATTAAAAGTTCTGACAATCAAGCCCACGACAAATATGGACAAAGATATCCATATCAGAGGACCTTGAATAAAACTCACTATATTTGACATATTTATTCCTGATAATATCGTTGTTCGTACCCTTTTTGGATAATAGTGCTCTGTACCTGATTCTGCCATTGCATGGGAGGTTGGATCTCAAGGATATTATCCAGTCTGCCCTGGGCATGAAGCCGTGTATAAATTTCATGCCATGCACAGGGCAGATCAGAGCGCACTTCACACTTATCTCCGTTTGTTCCTCCGCAGGGTCCATTAAACAAACCCTTGGCACATCTTGTAACAGGGCAGACTCCTGCTGTATATGCCAATACACATTCGCCACATGCACGACATCTTTCTTCATACAAACCAACATCAAGATCAACGCCAATACCAATGGTATTTAATGCCGGGAAAACAGGTTTATCAAGATACCTTGCTGCAAGAAACTGCACCCCTGCACCACATGCCATGGACAGGATATAATCCACATCCTTGACCATATCATCAAGGGCGCCAAGATATTGCTCATTACATTGGCGTTCAACTGTGTAACCTGTAAACTTTCCTGGTGTTCCCCTGGACAATTCAAGCTCTGTCTGCAATATACCAACTTCTTTCTGACCTCCGGCAAGGCAGACAGAGACACATCCGCCACAGCCCACAATCAGACCATTTTGATATGGTGCAATATACTTTAAAATTTCTTCAATTGGTTTTGATTTTGCTTTAATCATTTTTGACCTTTAATAATCATATCATATTCTATTGACACCATGGATTCAGGTTTGTGGCATTCATTACATAATGTTGGAACCAAAGCCTGATTGTTTTGCGCTTTTGCATCATGACACCCGATACACAATCTGTGATATGCTTCTCTTGTATTAATTTTATTATTTGAATCATGACAGGAAGCACACATGATACCAGGATTGCCCTCTTCCAGGCTATCAATATCCAATATATTGTTTTTGTTTGAATCATATTTATGATGGCAAACTTCACAATCATAGGATTCCATATGCATTTCATGGGGAAAAGCTACAGATGCTCTTTCTTTGCTTCCTTCTGCCACATCAACAGGGCATGCGCCCATAAAAGATAATGTAAATACGGTTACAAAAAAAAGAGACAGGACAATAAAACAGATTTTTGTTTTTGTGGGAAAATATTTCAATTTAATAAACTTATTTTTTATTTGTGTATATCCCTTTTTCTTAATTAAAGAAACAGGCTTTATATTTTACTTTTGCATTATCAAATTCATTGAACAATGATTTTAAACGATCATTAGCTGTATTAATTGCAATGGGTTTTTCCTCTGTTTCATTATCAGTGGAAAAACATCCAAGACATCTTTGGAACTTATTGCTGCGCCCAAGGGTTGTAATATTAAAATCCACATTAAGATAGGTCTGCTTATTTTTCTCATTGGCAAAATGTTCCACAGCAGCCAGAGTTTCCAGCTCTATCTGAATTTCAACTATATTGCCTTCTTTTGCAATGTTAATATAGTCATGGATAGTTAAAATACCCCCGGTATTTTCATCCTTGTTCTTATCAACATCTTCATACTTGGCAATCATGTCTTCAAGGCTGAAAAGTTTTTCTTCCAATTTGATTTTGGAATCTGCCATTTTCTTATAATCTTTTTTAAGATATCTATTAGCAATCATGACTGCCTGGGCAACATGGGGACACAAATTGTGAGGACAGCCTTTTGCATAACATTTTCGAAAAAGAAAGGGCTTTTTCTCGATGGTTCCTGAATATTTACAAAGGAAAACATGAGCCTGAAATTCCTGGGCTTTATGGGCAAAATTAATCGGGACAATATCAAAAGACATGCTTATATCCAGATTATATCCAAGTTTTTTTAAATTAACCAGATCAGTTACCCGATTTGGCAAATTTATATTATTTGTGTCATCCATTTTGCACCTCGTAATTTTAAAAAAATATTAAAACTAATAAACAAATACAGCATCAGCTTCAATTGCTGCGACATTAAGCTGACCTGCAGCAGTAATCTTGGAGCCTTTTGTCAATTCAGACTCGGCAATATTTCTTTCTTCAATACATGGCATGCAAACTAAAAGCTCACCGCCATAATCAATAAAATCTGTTACAAGTTTATCAATATTAGGGAACCCTCCGCCGGGCAGCATATTCTTTCTATAGGCATCCTGGGCAAGATATACACCATTACCCTGGAGAACAACTGTTGCCTTGACATCCATGGCAATTGCCGCAAGCGCCATAACAAACGGCATACACGCCTTTTCAGGATCTTCACCGCCACATGTTGCAAAATACATTATTTTTTCTTGTTTTTCTTGTGTCATTGTTTTCTCCTTTAAATTATTACTAAATTAATACTCGTTGTCTGACTTTCATAAGATACAAGACCAATGGTCTGTATAGTTGATGGGTCCATTTTGCAAAGGGAACTTCAATTACCAGCATGGGAACAGCTATCATTAAATGAATTACATAAATATAATAGGTTGATAAAGGCATTTCCAAAAGCCTTGTACCATGGATTAAAATCCCGGTAAAAGTTGTCAGCCACAAAAGAATAAGAAATGCCCAGTCAGTGGAATGGGTATTCATATGCGCCCTTGAACTTTTATTAAGTCTTCCTATCATGGCATAGGTTGTGCCGTATAAAATTGCAAAGGTGGAATAATATCCAAGAAAACGGATCGGGTTAAAGATTGAAAGAATTTCATCCCGCTGAAACCATCTTATGCCAACCACAACCATTAAAAAGATTATTGAATAACCTGTCATTATAAGAAGATGGTTTATCCATAGAATTTTTTGTTTTTTATCTTTGCAGGAGTTAAATTTCTTTTGGGTTGAAAACTGGATTATAAATTCCTTGATTTCCTGATAATAAAATTTTAAAGGCACACCAAAAAACAAAATAAACGGAGGCTTTTTCTTGTCAAGTTTGTCAACATATTGCGAAGGATCGCCCATAACACCCCTTGCAAGACGGAAAGCATTGGAAAGAAGAAAAAACGAAAGTACAAAAAGCATTATTATATCAAGGATTTCAATGGTTGTATTGGGAGCAAACACATTAAGTGCAACACGATCTGTCAACATAGGACCATGGAACAAATAAAATCCCAACCCCACTAAAAATGCAACAAATAAAATTGCGCCAACTTCAAAAACCTTTGAGGTATAAAATAATTTTGATATACCTGTCCAGTCATAGACCGAGGTAAGATATCGCCTGAGACCCATCATTACTTCCCCTGGGTCTGCATCCCTTGGACATGTATCAGAGCAGTCACCACAATAATAGCATAACCATGGCTCAGGACTTGCTGCAAGCTTATCCTCAAGTCCTAATTGAAGATAACGAATAACCTTTCTTGGGAAAGGAGTATTTTCAGTTGAGAGAGAACAAATAGCAGTGCAATTACCGCAATTAAAGCAGGATGCTGCGCTATCCGCACCATATTCTCCCATCATTTTCATTATATCAGGATTAATAGTTGAACTCATAATCGTTCTCCGTTCTATCTAATCTGTTATGGGCAATTGATATTTAAAATAATCGCCGTCTTTTTCTTTTTCCACTGCCAGACCAAATTTTTTCAAACCTGCCACATAAACCAAAACCTTTGAAGAAGGTTCTCCAACTGCATTTGCTATTTCAGGTATGGTCATTGCCTTGTCCTTGATTTGAGCCTTGATCTTTTTAAACATATTATTGCTTGTTTTTATATGCGATCTTGCATTCTCAATAAACTCTGCACGCTCTTTTCGTAAAGCTTTAAGTTTTTCTTTATATTCTTTTGTATTTTCCATCAATCATATCTCCTTATGCAGCAAGAATTGCATCCACCATTTTAACATATTGGTGCAAAGACCAGCCTTTAACATCAATGGCATTTTCAGGACACACTGCCGTACAAATACCGCATCCTGTACAAAGAGCCGGGTTAACCTTTGCAACCTTATCAATCTCAATGGCATTATCCACAGGACAAACTTTTTCACATTCCCCGTTCCCTTTACAAAGATCAGGATTAACCTCTGCCACAAAAGGATCAAGCTCAACAAATCCTTTAGCTAAAAGAGCTGATGTCTTAACACTTGCTGCCTGGGCAGCAGCGCATGTTTCTGTAACATCCATGGGTGCCTGACATGTTCCGGCAAGCAATATTCCGGTGTTGGCAACTTCCACAGGACGCAGTTTCGGATGCACTTCCTGTAAAAATTTATCAGCGCCCACAGGTAATTTCATCATATCAACCATATCTGAAATCACATTGGGAATCATGCCGGTTGACAATACAATCAAATCAACATCTGCCTCAACTTCCTCATTAAAGGTCAATACATCCTTAACCTTGACATTAAGCGGGAATATTCCTGATTTACTGGTTGTTACCACAGGCTGTGCATCAGGTTCATACCTGAAAAACAACACACCCTGTTCTGAAGCCTTGTCATAGATATCTTCCTGAAATCTTCCATAGGTTCTGATATCCCGATAAAAATCAAACACGTCTGTGTCAGGGCAGGTTTCTTTTATTTGTACTGCAGCCTGTAAAGTTGCAGAACAACAGGTTCTTGAACAATATTCATTCAAATTCCCATTTTCATCAGGAGCATGAATACCCGGTATCTGGCGGCTTCCCACACAATGAATAAATGCTATTCTTTTTATTTTTTTCCCATTTAAATAAAGAAGATTGTTTTTTGTTTCAGAATTTTTATAATCCTGAATAAATTGCTGCAGCGTTGTAATGTTTTCAAAATCATCAAATCCAAATTCACCTTTGGCAGGAGTATAGGTATCAAACCCTGTTGCCATTACAACTCCGCCGGTTTTTAAATTAATATCAGTGGAATCCTTTGGAATATCATCAATAAAAATACCTTTATTTTCAACAAATTGCCCTTTTGTTAATCCTTTTGTATCATCATCTAACGGCGCCCTTGTAATTGTTAATTCAAAATTTCCAATAAAGCCTTTAAATGCTGACATTTGAGAACAGGTATAAAATTTTATTTTTTTCTTATTTTTTAACAGGTCAAAAAGTCCGGAAATCAAATCTTTTGCTTTATCCATATTGGGGTGAAGCCTGCCAAGTTTTGATGCCTGTCCCCCTAAAAACGGTGATTTTTCCACAATTGCAACTTCAAATCCCTGGCGCAAAAGATCAATAGCAGCCCGCATTCCTCCGATACCGCCTCCGATTATTGTAACATGCTTTTCTGCATCAACTCTTATGGGATCAAGGGATTCAAGGTGCCGCGATTTCTCAATTGCAGCTTTAACAAGAGTTGTAGCTTTTTGTGTTGCAGGATCACCATCATGCACCCAGGATACCTGCTCCCTGATATTTGCATGTTCATAAAGATATTGGTTCATCCCTGCTCTTTTTATGGCACCTCTAAAGGTTGTTTCATGGAGGCTTGGAGCACAGGATGCTACAACAACCCGATTAATAACCCCATTTTTAATATCTTCCTGAATAAGTTCCTGACCAGGATCTGAACACATGAATGAATTGGTATGGACAGCAACAACACCAGGGATATCTTTAACATTGTCTGCAAGCTTTTCCACATCAACATGGTCAGAAATATTTCCGCCGCAATGGCAAATATAAACACCAACTTTTTCTTCACCATTATTTTTATCTACGGAGTTATCGCTGGGTTCATCACTCTTATTTAGTTCATTATCATTGCTCATAATACGATCTCGCTCTTTTAATTAATAATGATTTCTCATATAGTTTGAAGCTTCCATGGCAGCAGCGCCTGATTCAGTGATTGTATCCACAATATCTTTTGGTCCTGAAGCAACTCCTGCTGTGTACACGCCTTCAAGGCTTGTAAGAGTTGGTGCTATTTTCGGCATTTTACATTGTATAAAAGAATCTGTATCTTTTATAATATCACAAACCCCTGCAGGATCCCAATCAGGTACAATTCCAAGAGAAAGCACAACCAGATCATGGTCCCGGGTTGCAAGTCTTCCGCCATCTTCCTGGGCCTCGTATTTCAGTGTTACAGCCTGATTCTCACCTTGGGAAATTGAAGCTATCTTTGCTTTGACAAATTCAATACCCATGGCTTTTGCATTCTGGTAAAATTGTTCATACCCTTTGCCAAATGCCCTGATATCCATATAATATATAGTTAAATCAGCAAGGGGCAAAGCTCCTGAAAGCAGCATACATTGCTTTATTGCATACATACAGCATACCCTTGAACAATAGGAAATACCCAGGGATTTATCCCTTGATCCTGCGCATTGAACAAAAGCAATGGACTCAGGTTCTTTCCCATCTGAAGGACGCAGCGTTCTCATATACGGTCCGTGGGGAGCAAGGATTCTCTCCATTTGCAAAGAAGTAATAACATTATCTATTTTACCCTGACCATATTCTTTTTTCTGATCAACATTGGTAAGGTTAAACCCTGTAGTGACCACGGCGGTTTTTGCTTCAAGGGTCAAATCCATGGGTTTTTGAAAATAATCAATGGCATCAGTGGGGCAGACCTTTGCACATTTACCGCAAAGGGAACAATTTTCAACATCAATCAAAGCAAGCTGGGGAATTGCATTGGAAAACGGAATATATGCAGCTTTTCTTAAAGTAAAACCGCCCTGTTCCTCATCAGGCACATACACCGGACAATTATATTCGCATTGACGACATCCAATACATTTGTCAGGATCAATATACCGCGGTTTCTGGGTAATGGACGCTGTAACTGTATTATCATTTCGCTCAAGTGAATTCAGGGTGCAATATGTAAAAAGTGTAATATTATCATGATGGGCTGCGGCAGACATTTTAGGAGTAGTTATACAGCTTGCACAATCAAGAGTTGGAAAAACCTTGGCAAGGCGAATCATTTTCCCGCCAATGGAAGCATCCTTTTCTACAATTGCCACTTTAAAACCCTGATCACCAAGATCCAAGGCTGTTTGCAGTCCGGCAATACCACCGCCGACCACAATTGTATCAAATATTTGTTTTTCTGAATTCGCTAAATTCATAACTTGCCTTCCGTATTTTATTTTTACGAATTTACAATTATTATATTAATTTTCAACCAAAACAGGTGGACCCAACTCCTTAACAAGTGTATTCATCATATTTATTTCATTCAGAAATGCCCTGTTACAAACTGTACATATGGAAGTCAAACGGAGTCTTTTAATTTCTATTTCTTTTGCTTTCATCAATTTATAAACATTATCCAAACGTTTTGCCAAAGCATGGTATGCACCTTCATAGGGGCATTCTTCACCGCATGACATGATGATAATACCCCCGCATCCTTTTCTGAAACAATCTATATAGAACTCTTCAGGGAAAAGAACCGGAGCTCTGACCCTTAAAATATAAGTATTGGCAGGATAAGAAGAATGAGCCTGACCTACCGAGTTAGCACCCGGATAGGCACAGGCTTCTGTTGCAAGAATAATTATTTTAGGCTCTTTTTTTTCGGTCTGTGCGGTCATTGGATGACCCCCTATTTTTTTCGGGTTACAAAATGCCTGTCATAACCATCAGCTTCAAGAAAGCCAAGATATTCATGCCCTACTTTTCCAGCCCATGCAGGGATATCATTTCTTGTGCCTGCATCATTGGATAAAATTTCAAGAATTTGTCCCACCTGAACCTTGCCAATTCCTTTTTTTGCTTCAAGAAGTGGTCCCGGACATGCGCTTCCCCTTGCATCTACCTGATCTGCTGCTTCTATCGTATTAAGATCTGTCATTTTTTAAATCCTCCATTATAGGTTTGATCAATACATCTGACTTGCTATCGTAAAAAATCAATATATAAATCTTAACCTGGGATAGAGCAAAGTTAATGCCAAACGCAATATTATTTGAATGATTATAAAAATAAAGTGTGTCTAAAAGGGCGATCAGCTAAGACAATTGAAATAAATATTTTTTAAAATAAATATAAATGACAAGCAAATACCTGTCAAAAAATCGTTACTTAAAAGGAATAGTAACGTTATGGTTGCGCTACTTTGACAAAATAATTTTCCAGTTAAAATAAAATAATTTACAAACAAAATTGAATGAGCCTGATTTAAAGGATGAATACATATTATTTTGATAAAATTTGAAAACTTGGCACCGAATGTGCAAGTTAATAATGACAGTTATCAGACAAGTAAATTATTTACTTACCTCCAAAATCTGTTAACCACCTCATCATTCCGGGGCAGCCTTAATACCGTCACAAGCTGCCCCGGTTTTTTTTATAAAAGTTCAGATATGAAGTCAGAATCTGTAACCATCATCATTCCATAGCCGCCCTGGATATTACGCGTATTGGTAATACCATGATTTTCAAGAACAATTTGAGTCTCATAGGAGCGAGGGCCTGTATTACATAAAAGACATAATGATTCGTTGCTGGGAATCTCATCCAGCCTTTTTCTTAATTCAGCCTGGGGTATATTAATCCATCTATTGCCATATTTTTTCACAAAGGGTGCTGCTTCTTTTTCATGCCTGATATCCAGAACCTTTGTCTTTTCCTGTTTAAATTCTTCTATAAAATCAATAACATCAACAGGTCGATTTCTTCCCTCAAAAATATTATCCAGAGTATTCCCTGCATTATTGATAATATCCATGGCTGATGCAAAAGGTGGTGCATATCCTGTTTCAAGGTTACAGATATCATCAATTTCAAGCCCGCCAACAAGCAAAGGTGCAACCGCATCAACTCTTGCCTTAACTGCATCCCCCTGAGCACCTACAGCTTCTATACCTAAAATTTTTCTAGTCTTTTTATCGGCAATAAGCTTGATATACATGAGCTGGGCACTAGGATAAAAATGTGCCCTGTCATGCTGCACAACAATTGAATGTACAGGATCAAATCCCGTGGCAGAAGCCTGCCTGGACGTCAATCCTGCTGTGGCGATTCCCATTTCAAAAACTTTGATACAAAAGGTCCCCACTGTTCCTTTAAAATGACTATTACCGCCATTTATATTTGTGGCAATAATTCGACCCTGCCTGTTTGCAAGAGAACCCAGAGGCATTGTCATATTCTCCCCGCTCACAAGGTTTCGAAGTTCGATACAATCCCCACCCGCATAGATATCAGGGTCAATCGTACGCATTCTTCTATCAACCAGCAAACCACCAGAATTGCCAACTGCAAGCCCTGCATCTAAAGCAAATTTTGTATTAGGTCTTATCCCGGCAGAAAGTACTACAAGATCACAGGGAACTTCACCACAGGATGTCACAACAGATTCAATTTTACCTTCACAATCCCCATTGATCTTCTCTACGGTTTCTGAAAGCATTACTTTAACACCATTATCTTTAAGCTGATTTTCCACAATCCTTGCCATATTTTTTCCAAGAGCTGTGGGCAAAACCTGATCTGCCATTTCTATAATAGTGGTCTCAATCCCCCAGAGATCAGCCATTGCCTCTGCCATTTCAATACCAATTGCACCGGCACCGATTACAACTGCCTTTTCAACATTTCCCTTAGAAATTTTATCTTTTATTGCCTTTGCATTATGCAGGTTTGACACAGTAAAAACTCCGGGAAGATCCGAGCCTGGGAACGGAGGTCTGAATGGGCTTGCACCCGTTGCAATCACAAGTTTATCATAAGAGAACTCCTCTTGCCTGTCATCCTTGACATGGCGTACAACAAGTTTTTTTTCTTTTCTTTTTATGGCCATTGCCTCAACACCTGATAACACATTGATATCTTTACATATTCGAAAAAATTCAATGTCCCTTAATACATGGGATGATGTTGAACATAGTCCTTCAAGGTCTGCCACGTCACCGCCCACATAATATGGTATTCCGCATCCGCCATATGATATTAAATTATCCCGATCTATAACTGTAATTTCAGCATCAGGGTCTATGCGGCGCAACCTGCAGGCAACTTTTGGTCCAAGCGCAACAGCCCCTATTATTATAACTTTTTTCGACATTATTTATTTTATCCTTTTTTTAATATATTATATTTTTCAAATATTTGTATATATCCGCACATATTCAAAAAATATTAAACAGCCTGTAAATCATGGTTGAAGAGGTATACCCCATTTTTTCATATATTTCCATACCGAGGTTCTGCTCTTGCCAATCCTTCTTGCAACTTTTGCCTTGTTCCAGCCACATTCTTTAAGGAGACTTAACAATGCCTCCCGGGTCAGGGTCTGCTTTACCTGAGCAGGCAATCCTAATCTCTGCGACGTTATACCTGAATTTTGAAAATTATTACCCAATGGGTGAGTCCGCACATTATTAATAATCTCAACCGGCAGATCTCCTATATCAATTTTATCTGAATCACAAATAACAAAAGCATGTTCAATAGCGTTTTCAAGCTCCCTTATATTACCGGGAAAAGAATAATTTATAAGTTTTTTAAGAGCTCGGCTATTAATCCCTTTTATATTCTTTGACTCACGTTTATTGCCTTTTTCAATAAAATGATTAACCAGCAACGGGACATCCTCACGCCTGTCTCGCAATGGCGGGATATTAACAGGAAAAACTTTAAGCCTGTAATAAAGATCTTCACGGAATTTACCTTGCGCCACAAGATCATAGAGACTCTGATGAGTTGCAGCAATAATTCTAATATCAATTTTACGCTTCTTAGAATCGCCAACTCTTTCGATCTCTCTTTCCTGCAATACTCTTAAAAGTTTTACCTGCATATATGGAGATATTTCACCGATTTCATCTAAAAAAATAGTACCTTTATCTGCCTCTTCAAACCTGCCTTGCCGATCCTTATGAGCTCCTGTAAAAGCGCCCTTGACATGCCCGAACAATTCACTTTCCAAAAGTGTTTCAGACAAGGCACTGCAATTGACTATTACCATGGGGCGATCCTTGGAAGAACCCTGATAATGGATAGCGCCTGCAACCAATTCCTTTCCTGTTCCACTTTCCCCCTGAATAAGAATTGTAGCGCTACTCCTTGATGCGGCCATTATAGCATCAAAAACATTATGCATGACAACACTTTTACCAATAATATTGCCCAATCTATAAGAATCTTTTAATTTTGCTTTTGTTTCTTTAAATTTTTCTTTAATAGCATTAAGATAAGTAAGATCAGTAATGGTCTCAACCACGCCCAGGATCACTCCATTATCGTCTTTTACCAATCTTGCATTTTTAATTACAGGGACATCATAGCCTTCTTTATGGCGTACAAAACATTCCTTGGCTTCAGTCTTCCCATATTCCATTACACCACATTTATTTACATCTGCCGGACATTTTTTCCCATAGCATTTACTGCATTCCAAAAGGCTGCAATTATTACCAATAGCCTCTTTCGCAGAGTATCCGCTGATTCGTTCCATGGCGCTGTTCCATGCACTTATTTTCCCTCTTGCATCAAGGGTAAAAAGACCATCTGCCATGGTATCAATAATCTGGTTCAAAAAACTTATATTCCATAATTGATGAGTTTGCATGGTATCCCAATTATTTTATACCGGTTATAGTAACGTTACTTAAAACACTTATCCTATTTAATGATTTTATCATCATCTATATTTTTTTGAATCTTTTTTTCTGTCACCTGACAGGAATTTCTCATTCAAGTTGAGATACCCATTTTAGGCAATATATATAATTGAAGTAAAAAATAAACCCCGATAAATAATAATATAAAAATAATTTCTTTCATTTTTTTATCCTCTATAGATTTATAAAAATCTTACGGTTACCGTTACTTAAGTAACACTTATTGTTCTAAATAGTATAATCATCTTTTTGATTAGAATCAAGCGATCTCTGAAACGCTTGCCAAAAGGGGCTATTCCAATTAAATCCTGAGATGACCATGTTTGGCATAGTTTTTGAAATAGTCTTTTTACATTTAATATTAAAAAAGGTGGCTTTTATGGATTCAAAACAATTTAACAATTCAATTGAAAAAGGTATATTCCTTGTTGACTTTAATGCTGATTGGTGCGCACCATGTAAAATACAAGAACCAATAATTCATGAAGTACAAAAACAATTTAAAGAAAAAATATCTGTTATTTTTATTAATATTGATGATAACAGAAAACTTGCAACAGAATATATGGTTCAAAGTATTCCAACATTGATTATTTTTAATGATGGGATTGAAGTTGACAGGTTTATCGGATTACAGACAAAAGAAACCATTGAGAACAAATTGAATTCTCTAACCTAAAGGAGAGCTCATGGGCTATTGTATTAATCATCCTGACAGAGAGACCCACTATAAGTGCATGAAACACAATAGATATCTTTGTGAAGAATGTCTTAAATGCAGTGATCCAAAATTATATTGCAAATACAGACCTTCATGCCCTATCTATTTTATGACTGAAAAAAATTTTGATTCAGAAGAAGAAAATAATAAAACAAAAAAAGAGAATAGTAAGATCAAATCATAGTTTTCTTTTCTCAATTTTGTAAGATAGCATTGTATGAATTATTAAAATTTTGAACCTTTTGCCTTTAAAAATGTACATATAATTGATTGAATTTTTACTTCC
>CAZTEM010000088.1:0-13389 GCA_964612755.1 uncultured Desulfobacterales bacterium
TGTTTACATGCGGTTTATTCCGCTCAAATTTTTCCTTTGCCATGCTTAAGCTCCTCCCTAAGGATTTTTTCAGGATATCTTAAATAAAATTTACCATTTAAAATGAGCAAAAGCCTTATTAGCTTCTGCCATATTATGAGTATCTTCTTTTTTCTTAACAGCGCCACCTCGTTCATTAAAGGCATCAAGCAACTCAGCTGAAAGCTTATTTACCATACCCTTTTCAGATCTTTTTCTGCTAAACTGCACCATCCATCTAAAAGAAAGTGCTATCTGCCTCGATGGCTTAATTTCAGTTGGCACCTGATATGTAGAACCGCCAACTCTTCTTGACTTAACCTCAACGGCAGGGCGAACATTATTCATCGCTTTTTCAAATACCTTTAATGCTGGTTCACCGCTCTTTTCTTCTACTATTAGTAAAGCATCATTTACAACTTTTTCTGCTACGCTCTTTTTACCATCCTTCATAATATACTTAATAAATTTAAGAAGAGTGCGTTCTTTTTCAGTAGCATCTTTTGTCAAAAACCCTTTAGCAATTTTTTTGCCTGCCATATATTCACCAAATCCTAATATTTAAAACTTTCATAAATTAGTCTATTATGTTTATTTACAAAACTATTTAGGACGTTTTGCGCCATATTTAGACCTACCAGCTCTTCTATCATCTACCCCAAGAGTATCAAGAGAACCACGAACAATATGATAACGGACACCTGGAAGATCTTTTACTCTCCCGCCTCTTACAAGTACAACCGAATGCTCCTGCAGATTATGCCCGGCTCCGGGAATATATGCAGTAATTACCATTCCAGTTGTCAATCTAACTCTTGCAACCTTTCTTAATGCAGAATTAGGTTTTTTTGGAGTTGATGTATATACCTTGGTACAAACCCCTCGTTTCTGCGGTCCACCTTTAAGAGCAGGTCTGGCATCCTTTTTTATAGCCTTCTTTCTTCCTTGTTTAACCAACTGATTAATGGTCGGCATAATATTTGTTCTCTCCTTCTAAATTAAGTCTTCCTAACCCTTTGTATAATAAGAGCGTATTATTACGCTTATTCGATGTTAATGTCAAGAGTTTTTTGCTTGTAATACCTTATTTTATATCTCATGGGTGGTGTCAAGCTGGACTTCGACATCTCCATAAAGAGGAAATCCCGTACCCGCTGGTATTAAACGACCCATCACCACATTTTCCTTTAATCCCCGTAATTCATCATATTTACCCTGTATACTGGAAATTGTTAATACTTTAGTAGTCTCCTGAAAAGAAGCTGCTGAAAGAAAACTTTCCGTTGAAAGGGATGCTTTTGTAATTCCAAGAATTAATGGTTCCCCTTTTGCCGGTTCCCCACCATTTTTTACTGTTTCCCTGTTTACAGTTTCAAATTTTAATTTATCAACCTGCTCATCAGGGATAAAATCAGTATCTCCTACAGTCAGTATCTTAACACGGCGTGTCATTTGTCTGATAATAACTTCGATATGTTTATCATTAATTCTTACACCCTGTAATCTGTATACTTCTTGTACCTCATCAACCAGATACTTGGCAAGTTCAACATCACCCTTAATATTAAGGATATCCTGGGGATTTGCAGAACCCGGGACCAATTGGTCACCCGGTTTAACATAATCATTTTCATATACAATTATATGCTGTCCTTTGGGAATCAGATATTCTTTCTTTTCTCCAACTCCGGTAGGGGTTACAATCACTTTCTGCCTTCCTTTGGAGCCTTTTTCTATTGAAACCGTACCTTCTATTTCAGTTAAAATAGTTGGTTCTTTAGGCTTTCTAACTTCAAAAAGCTCTGCAACTCTTGGCAAACCACCTGTAATATCTTTGGTTTTGGTAGTAGCACGTGGAAGTTTAGCAATCACATCACCTGCCATAACTTCGTCATCTTCTTCAACAGTCAAGATAGCATTAATTGGCAGATAGTATCGAGCAGGATTTGATGTTCCGGGAAGTTTAACGGTTTTGCCAGTCTCATCTTTAATAACCACACTAGGCCGCACTTCTGAATTTTTACCTTCAACAATAGTATGACTTACTTTACCTGTAACCTGATCAATTTGTTCCTGAACAGTATTACCAACCTCAATATCAATAAATTTTATTCTACCTGATACCTCGGTAATAATTGGAGTGGTAAAGGGGTCCCAACTTGCAATCACATCTCCGGGCTCTATTGTTGCACCCTCTTTTTTATGAAGAGTAGCACCATAGATTATATCTTCTCTTGCTCTTTCCCTGCCATCCTCACTCTGAATAAGAATTCCAGCGCCTTTTCTATTCATTACAATTTGAATATTATCAGCAGTTGTAACAATATTTATATCTTCTTTAAATCTTAGAATTCCACCTACTCTTGCTCTAATCTCAGCTACTTCAACTTTCCTGCTTGCAGTACCACCAATATGAAAAGTACGCATGGTAAGCTGAGTACCCGGCTCACCAATTGATTGAGCAGCAACAATACCTATTGCCTGCCCTATTTCAACTTTTTTCCCATGGGCAAGATCTCTTCCATAGCATCTGGCACACACTCCGTGTTTGGCATTACATGTAAGAACAGAGCGGATTTTTACGCTGGTAACTCCTGCTTTTTCAACCTCTTTGACAAGTTCTTCGTCAATTTCAACCCCTTTTTTAACAATTACATTATTTGTATAGGGATCTCTTATTTCCTCCTGGGTTGCTCTTCCGAGTATCCTTTCACCAAGACTCTGAATTACCTCACCACCTTCGTAAAGCGCTTCAACATCTATACCCATTAGAGTTCCACAATCATCTAATGTGATTGTACAATCCTGACCAACATCTGCAAGCCTTCTTGTAAGATAACCTGAATTAGCTGTTTTTAATGCAGTATCAGCAAGTCCCTTTCTTGCACCATGGGTAGAAATAAAATATTGAAGAACAGAAAGCCCTTCTCTAAAACATGCGGTAATTGGAGTTTCAATAATTTCACCGGAAGGTTTTGCCATAAGTCCACGCATACCAGCAAGTTGACGCATCTGGTCCTTATTACCTCTTGCTCCGGAATCTGCCATTACAAAGACAGCATTGAGTTTTTCCTTATTATCATCTTCACCCGGGGTCTTAGGGGGATTCTTCATGGCTTCCATCATGGAATTTGCTATTTCATCCGTACTCTGCGCCCAGATATCAACAACCTTATTATATTTCTCACCATGGGTAATCAACCCTTCAGAATATTGTTTCTTAATGTCATTTACCTGGTCTTCGGCTTTTTTAATAATTGTCCACTTTTTCTCGGGAATAATCATATCATCTATTCCAATGGACAAACCTGCAAAAGTTGAATTTTTATAACCCAGATCTTTTAATCTATCACAAAGTATTACAGTCTCTTTCAAGCCAATATTTCTATACGCATAATCTATCAAATCAATGACTGCTGATTTATCCATTAATTTATTTATCAGCCTGAACGGTATAGTTGTCTTACGTTGTTTAACCTGAAAAATAAAATATTTACCGTCAATATGGATTGTATCGGTAAACTGACCTTGTTTAAGGTCAAACAATTGTTCCACTGCCACCTGTGAAGTCTGAAAATAATTTTTAAATTCTTTTCTTGTGAGAAAGCCTGTCTCGGCTTTTGTCTTTTTTGCATCCTCAGTTGAATATTTCTTTATTGCTTTTTTAAATGATAAACCTTTTCTTAATTCAGCTAAAACATTATCGCTTTCCTCACGTGAATCGGTTCTCAATCTTATAAGAGACAATAAAGTATCACCAGGTATTGTTTCCCAAAGTAATATTCTACCGGCAGTTGTATCATATAATTCGTCTTCAACCCTGACTTTAATTTTTGAATGAAGTGCAATAGCCTTTGCATCA
Organism: uncultured Desulfobacterales bacterium; assembly: GCA_964612755.1. GTDB lineage: Bacteria > Desulfobacterota > Desulfobacteria > Desulfobacterales > Desulfobacteraceae > JAIOSM01. The sequence goes on from CAZTEM010000088.1 coordinate 3,881, forward strand.
AGCGCAGAACTAACTTCTTCAGGACCTGAAAACCTTGCTCCTTCACCTTCCATATTACTCATGGCACGAGTCATATAATAAATACCAAGTACAATATCCTGGGTAGGAACAATTATTGGTTCTCCATTGGCAGGAGAAAGAATATTATTGGTAGAAAGCATCATTATCCTTGCTTCCAGAACTCCTTCCAATGAAAGAGGAACATGAACAGCCATCTGATCACCATCAAAATCAGCATTAAATGCTGTACAAACAAGCGGATGCAACTGGATTGCTTTTCCTTCGATCAAAACAGGTTCAAATGCCTGGATACCAAGTCTATGAAGGGTTGGAGCTCTATTGAGCATAACAGGATATTCTTTTACAACATCTTCAAGAGCATCCCAGACCTCAATTTCCTCCATTTCAACCATTTTTTTAGCACTTTTTACAGTTGAAACAAATCCTTTTTTTTCAAGATAGCTATATATAAAAGGTTTAAATAATTCCAAAGCCATTTTCTTTGGGATACCACATTGGTGCAATCTCAATTCAGAGCCTACAGTAATAACGGTTCTGCCTGAATAATCTACACGTTTACCCAGCAGATTCTGACGAAATCTGCCCTGTTTACCCTTTAAGGTATCACTCAATGATTTAAGAGGTCTTTTATTGGTTCCTGTAACAACCCTTCCATGGCGACCATTATCAAAAAGCACATCAACAGCTTCCTGAAGCATTCTTTTTTCATTTCTGACAATAATATCAGGAGCCTGGAGATCAACAAGTCTTTTTAACCTGTTATTACGATTAATAACTCTTCTGTACAGGTCATTCAAATCTGAAGTCGCAAATCTCCCTCCCTCAAGCGGGACAAGAGGTCGTAAATCAGGTGGAAGGATGGGGATTGCCGTAAAAATCATCCTGGAAGGTTCTATTCCCGATCTTAAAAACGAATCAATAACAATAAGACGTTTAGCAAGTTTTTGTTGTTTTGCAACTGACTTGGTCAGTTTCATATCTTCTTTAATCTGAGCATATGTTGCTTTTAGATCTATTTCTTCTAAAAGTTTCAAGATAGCCTCAGCACCTATGCCGGCTTCAAAGGCGTCGCCATATTCTTCTGTTGCTTCATAATATTCTTCATCAGAAAGAAGCTGGAGCTTTTTAAAGCCGGTCTCTTTCGGATCAATAACAATATACGAATCAAAATAAAGAACTTTTTCAAGCGCTTTTAATGTAATATCTAATGTATTACCAATTTTTGAAGGTAAACTTTTTAAAAACCATATATGAGATACAGGGCATGCAAGTTCAATATGACCCATTCTTTCACGTCTTACCTTTGATTGAATGACCTCAACCCCACATTTTTCACATACAACGCCTCTATGTTTCATGCGCTTATATTTACCACAATTACATTCAAAATCTCTTGTGGGTCCAAATATTTTTGCACAAAACAACCCATCTCTTTCAGGTTTAAATGTTCTATAATTTATAGTTTCCGGCTTCTTAATCTCGCCATATGACCATTCCCTGACCTGGTCAGAAGATGCAAGCTTTATCTGCACTCCTTTATAAAGCTTGGGATCCTTTGGTTTTGCGAAGAAATCATATACAGTTTCCAATATATTCTCCTTATTTTTTACCTTCAACAAGATTTATATCCAGACCCAAACTCTGCAGTTCTTTTATAAGAACTCTAAAAGCTTCAGGTAATCCAGGTTCAAGTACACTCTGCCCTTTAACAATTTTCTCATACATGCGTGTTCTTCCAATCATATCATCAGACTTAACAGTTAAGAACTCCTGTAAAGCATGAGCTGCACCATATGCTTCCATAGCCCACACTTCCATTTCTCCAAGACGCTGACCACCAAACTGGGCTTTACCTCCCAACGGCTGCTGGGTGACAAGCGAATAAGGTCCAATTGAGCGTGCATGCAACTTGTCATCTACAAGATGATGAAGCTTAAGCATATACATAATTCCAACAGTTACCTCTTTATCAAAAGGTTCTCCTGTTCTTCCATCATAAAGAATGTTTTGCCCGGATCTTTTTATACCCGCGTATTCAAGCAAATCTTTAATCTCTTCTTCTGTTGCGCCATCAAAAACCGGTGTTGCCATATGAACACCATTTTTATATAAAGAAGCAAAATCCAATAAAGCTTTATCATCCATATGATCAACATTATCAATAAAAGCTTTGTCTTCAGGAGTCTCCTTCTTTTTCACAGGAGACATTGTAAATATTTTTTTAATTCTGGTTCTCAACTCTTCTATCTTATTCTCTTCTATAAGAGCTTCGATCTGGTTGCCCAATCCCTGTGCTGCTCTGCCAAGATGAATTTCAAGAATCTGACCTACATTCATTCGAGACGGGACGCCCAAAGGATTCAATACCATATCAACAGGCTTACCATCTGCAAAATAGGGCAAATCTTCTATGGGAAGTATTTTGGAAACAACACCTTTATTCCCATGACGACCAGCCATTTTATCACCAACGGAAAACACTCTCTTCATTGCAACATCAATTTTAATGAGCTTTAACACTCCTGGAGGCAAATCATCACCTTTTTCAAATCGGCTGATCTGGCTGTTAAAATAATCTCTGGCTTTTTTTATCTGACGCTGGGCATTCTCAAGAACAGCCAAGGCATTATCAGTTATTGAAGGATCGTCAACTACCAGGTCAGACAAATTAGAAAGATTAATGTTTGAAAAAAGCTCCTCTGTAATTGCAGTGCCTGCTTTTGCAAAAGTATGATTTCCCTTTTGCAGATCTTCGGATAATTTTGATCCTTTCAGGATCTCCAGCATTTTCCCTTTGGCTATATCATTAATTACAAAAATTTCATCGTCACGATTTTTTTCAAGACGATCAATCTCTTGATCTTCAATAATTCTTGTACGTTCGTCTTTTTCAACTCCACGTCTTGAAAAAACTTTTGCATCAATTACTTTGCCTTGAACTCCAGGTGGAACCCGCAAAGAGGTATCTTTTACATCTCCTGCTTTTTCACCAAATATTGCACGTAATAATTTTTCTTCCGGGGAAAGTTGTGTTTCTCCTTTTGGAGTAACCTTGCCCACAAGGATATCACCGGATTTAACTGCAGCTCCTAATCTTATAATTCCACTTTCATCTAAATTTTTAAGAGCCTCTTCTCCTACATTAGGGATATCACGTGTTATTTCTTCTTTACCAAGTTTTGTATCTCGGGCAACAACTTCAAACTCTTCTATATGTACCGAGGTGTATACCCCTTCTCTAACAAGGCGTTCGCTAACAAGGATCGAATCTTCATAATTATATCCGTCCCAAGGCATGAAAGCAACAGTAACATTTTTACCTAATGCAAGTTCACCCATTTCAGTTGCAGGACCGTCAGCAATTACCTGACCTTTTTTTACAAACTCTCCTCGCTCTACTATTGGTCGATGATTAAAACAGGTGTTTTGATTGGATCTAACAAATTTTCTACAATTATAAACAGAGACTGCTTTGGTAAAAGCTTTATCATCCCCACCATTATCCACATTTCTTACAACTATTCTTTTGGCATCTACTATTTCAACTATACCATCAAATTCTGCTACTATTGTAACACCAGAATCCCTTGCAACAACGCCCTCAATACCTGTACCTACTAAAGGAGCCGCGCTGGTAATTAATGGAACTGCCTGACGTTGCATGTTAGAGCCCATTAATGCTCTATTTGCATCATCGTTTTCCAAAAACGGAATTAATGAGGCAGAAACACTAACTAACTGGTTAGGAGATACATCCATAAATTTAACTTCAGTATTATCCACCATTTCAAATTCACCGCCAACTCTGGCAGAGACCAGAGGGTTAACAAACTCATTGTTTAATCCCAATGGTGCATTTGCCTGGGCAATAGGATGGTCTTTTTCCTCAAAGGCTGAAAGCTGCTTGATTTCATCTGTTACTTTACCTTTTTCAGCCATTCTAAAAGGAGTTTCCAGGAATCCAAATTCATTCACTCTGGCGTATGTACATAATGAGACTATCAAACCGATATTTGGTCCTTCAGGTGTCTCAATAGGGCATATCCTGCCATAATGCGAAGGATGGACATCTCGCACTTCAAATCCTGCCCTCTCCCTGGTCAAGCCCCCGGGTCCTAAAGCACTGAGTCGTCTTTTATGTGTAGTTTCAGACAAGGGATTTGTCTGATCCATAAACTGGGATAGCTGACTTGTACCGAAAAATTCTCTCACAACTGCTGATACCGGTTTTGGATTAATTAAGTCATGGGGCATCATGGCATCGACTTCCTGCATGCTCATTTTTTCTTTAATTGCTCTTTCCATCCTGACAAGACCAATTCGATAATGGTTCTCTAAAAGTTCGCCAACAGCCCTTACCCGCCTGTTCCCAAGATGATCAATATCATCAACCTGTCCCTGGGTATCTTTAAGCCTTATCATGGTGGCAGCAGTTACCAGGATATCTTCTTTCCTGAGGGTTCGAACATTGATCTTGGTATCTAATTCAAGGCGTTCATTCATCTTTAATCTTCCCACTTTAGAAAGATCATAATAAGTGCGTTTAAAAAAAAGATGATCAATAAAATCCTGGGCAACTTCTACGGTTGCAGGGTTTCCGGGTCTCATCCTTTTATAAATATCTATAAGAGCTTCTTCTCTTGTTTCTACTTTATCCACAGCCAATGTTTTCCGCATGGTATCAGAGGAATTAGCATCAACATGCAGGACATAAAATTTATCTATACCTAATTCATCAAGTCTTTCCAATTTTTCTTCAGTAATCAATTCTCCTGCTGGAAAAATAACTTCATCGTTAGTGTCATCTATAATTGCTTTGGCAAACCCTTTATCAATTAAATCATCATTATCAATTGGTATTTGTTTCAGCCCTTCTGCTTCAAGCTGCTTTAATGCTCGTTTTGTAAAAATTCTTCCTTTTTTTACTACTACCTCACCGGTTTTCGGAGATTTAATATCAAAATTTGTTCTTTGGCGTTTTAATCTGTCTGGTACAAAATTCTTAAAATATGAATTAGCTTTTTTTACTATTTCTTCTTTGAAATAAAAATAATCTAAAATATCTTCGTTGGTATATCCAAAAGCTTTGAAAAGTGATGAAACAGGAAATTTTCTTCTTCTATCTATCCTGATATAAATAATATCTTTACTATCAATTTCCATGTCTATCCAGGAGCCGCGCACAGGTATAATCCTTGCGCTATAGATAATTTTGCCGCTGGCATAACTTTTCCCTTGATCATGATTGAAAAACACACCGGAAGATCTGTGTAATTGACTTACTACAACTCTTTCAGTGCCATTTATAATAAAAGTGCCTTTCCCGGTCATTAAAGGAATTGTACCAAAATAAATTTCCTGTTCTTTAATATCACGAATTGTAGAGAGTCCAGAGTCCTCATCCTTATCAAACACAACCAGTCTTACTTTAATATTAATTGGAATTTCATAGCTCATTCCACGGCTGATACATTCAAGTTCCGAATGTTTGATCTCTCCAAAAGAATATGAAACATATTCCAATGATGAAGTCTCAGTAAAATCTTTAATCGGGAAAACAGATTTATATACTGCATGAAGCCCTTTTTCTTTCCTATCTTCCGGAGCAGTATTTTTTTGAAGAAAGCTCTCATATGATTCGCGTTGCATTCCTATAAGGTCTGGAATACCAATGATTCTGCTTTTGCTTCCAAATTCTTTTCTCATCCGTTTATTTATCAAAAGGCTGCCGGTCATAGCATCTCCATTCATGAGTTTTTAAAACCGTAAAAGCGGAGGCACGAACCAATTTCCATACCTCCGCATTACACGTATTACAAATATCTACTATTTTAATACTTAAAATCTATTTAATTGAAACTTGTGCTCCCGCACCTTCTAACTGTTCTTTAACTTTTTCAGCTTCTGCTTTATCAACGCCTTCTTTGACTGCTACTGGTGCTTCTTCAACCATAGCTTTTGCTTCTTTTAAGCCAAGACCTGTGATTCCTCTTACTTCTTTAATAACATTGATCTTTTTATCACCAAAAGTTTCAAGTACTACACTAAATTCTGTCTGTTCTTCAGCAGCGGCAGCAGCAGGTGCGCCAGCAGCAGCAACTGCTACAGGAGCTGCTGCAGATACTCCAAATTTTTCTTCCAGTTCTTTAACAAGTTCTGAGAGCTCGAGCACACTCATTCCCGCAATATATTCAATTACATCTTCTTTTTTAATATCAGCCATTTCTTTCTCCTAAATATAAAATATATACATCTAAATTTGTAATTCTTAAATTAAATAAAAAATCATGCCGCTTCTTTTTGATCCTGGATTGCACTAAGTACATTAACCAAAGATCTTGGAACTTCATTAAGTACTCTAACAAAAGATGTTGGTACCTGGTTAATTGTACATACAAATTGACCAAGGAGTTCATCTTTAGATGGCATTTTCGATAATTGCTTAATTGCATCAATATCAAGCAAAGTTCCATTTAAAGTGCCTGCTTTAATTTCAAGGTTTTCATTATCCTTGGCAAAATTTACTAATACTTTTGCCGGCGCTACAGGGTCATTTACAGATGTTACAATAGCGTTGGGTCCTGAATAATAATCTTTTAGTAACGCAGAGTCTGTATCTTCTGAAGCTCTTACGAGAATTGTATTTTTTACAACCTCCATTGCCACATCGACTTTACGCAATTCAGCTCTCAGCTGAGTCATGCTTTCAACATCAATACCTTTATAATCCACAAGGATTGATATCTCAGCATCTACAAGCTGTTTATGCAGTCTTTCGACCAGCTCTTTTTTTTGGGAAATATTTAACAATTCCTTTACACCTCCTCCCTTTTTTATTCTCTTAACTTACAGAGGTGCCAACTATACCAAAATGTTTCTATCTCGGCAGGCCGGCATCACCAATTAAACACTTACAATCTAATTAATTGTAAGTGAACCTACTGTCTTTGACAGACAATTTATTTTATCGTTATATCAGAGTTGGATCTATTTTAAAACCCGGTCCCATAGTAGTTGAAATACTGATACCTTCAATATACTTTCCTTTAGCACTTGCTGGTCTCAATGCTTTTATTTTCTCTAAAAAAGAAGTGACATTTTCTAAAAGTTTATCAGCTCCAAAGGAAACTTTTCCGACAGGTACATGCACAATTCCAGCTTTTTCCACTCTAAAATCTATCTTCCCAGCCTTTAATTCATTAATAGCTTTTTCAAGTTCAAAAGTTACTGTTCCAGTCTTAGCATTGGGCATTAACCCTCTTGGTCCAAGGATTCGGCCAAGCTTTCCAACCGTACCCATCATATCAGGGGTAGCAATCGCTTTATCAAACCCAAACCATCCGTCTTTTATTTTAGCTAACATCTCGTCATCGCAAATAAAATCTGCCCCTGCATCGAGTGCTTCTTTTTCTTTTTCACCTTTTGCAAAAACAAGTACTTTAATTTCTTTTCCAAGACCATTAGGCAAAACAACAGTCCCTCGCACCATTTGATCAGAATGTCTTGGATCTACTCCAAGATTTACAGCAACGTCAACAGTCTCATCAAACTTAACATAACTTGCCTTAATTGAAAGCTCTAAAGCTTCCCGAGGGTCTAAGTCGGTTTTTCTTTCAATTTTTTCTATGGCTTCTCTATATTGTTTGCTCCGCTTTGGCATTTTTTTCTACTCTCTAATTGATTATTCGGTTAAACTACTTCTATTCCCATGCTTCGTGCTGTTCCGGCAATTATATTTACAGCTGAATCAATTCCAGAAGCATTTAAATCTACCATTTTCATTTCAGCGATCTCAACCAGCTGGTCTCTTGTAACCTTGCCAACTTTATCTTTATTTGGCTCACTGGAGCCTTTTTTCAATTTTGCAGCCTGCAAAAGCAATCTTGATGCCGGAGGTGTCTTGGTTATAAAGCTAAAGGATCGATCCTGATATACAGTGATCACAACAGGTATGATTTGCCCGGCATCGTTTGCAGTTTTTGCATTAAAAGCTTTACAAAAATCCATTATATTCACACCATGCTGACCAAGCGCAGGTCCAATTGGTGGAGATGGATTAGCTTTGCCTGCTGGAACCTGCAATTTAATCTGCACCATTTCTTTTTTTGCCATTTTATTAACTCCTGAAACTAAAATTTAAATATCTATGTTTTTGAAACTTATTTTTAAGTGCTCTGCCTTTAGCATTACATCTTTGAAACTTGAATAAAATTTAATTCCACCGGTGTTGCCCTGCCAAAAATACTGACAAGAACTTTAACTTTGCCTTTTTCCGGTGAGACTTCTTCAATGGTTCCATTAAAATTAGCAAATGGTCCATCTATCACATTGACTTCATCCCCTGGCTCAAAAGAATATTTGGGATTAGGCTGGTCTTTGCCTTGTTTCATCTTTTTAAAAATCTGGTTGAGTTCATGCTCATTAATAGGAGTCGGTTTATTTTTCCCACCCAGAAAGCCTGTCACCTTGGGAACAGAATTAACAATGTGCCATGTCTCATTATTTAACTCCATACTGACAAGGATATAGCCCGGATAAAATTTTCTGGATGATTCTTTTTTCTTTCCCCCAACCAATTCAACCACATTCTCTGTGGGAATAAGTATTTCACCAAATTTTTCAGGGAATTTGAGATTTTCAATCTGCTCTTCCAAAGCTGTCTTAACTTTTTGTTCAAAGCCTGAATAAACGTGAACAACATACCATTTATGAGACATTATCTCATCCCCTTTTTTAAGCAAGGACTGCATGAATAAGTTGTGAAAACCCAAAATCAAACAGACCTAAAAAAATTGAAACAATAGCTACTAAAACAATGACCACCAATGTTGTACTTATGGTTTGTTTTTTAGTCGGCCAGGTCACTTTTTTCAGCTCTGACTGCACTTCTTGTAAAAATTCAATACCCTGGGTAAAAATATTCTTTTTGCCCGATGGATTTGGAGTCGAATTTTTTATTGAATTTCCTTTTTTTGAACTGGAAGATAAATTCTTAACTGCTGAGCTGACAGTTTTAACAGATTGTTTTTCATTTGTTACAACTGCTGAATCACTAATCTCTTTTTTTTTGTTTTTTTCTTTTGAAGAATGTTTTTTTTGTAATCTTGCCATACTGTTTCCAATTTCAAATTATTAAATTCAAATATCATAACAATGGCAGGTCAGGAGGGATTCGAACCCACAACTGCCGGATTTGGAGTCCGGAGCTCTGCCAATTAGAGCTACTGACCTGCATTCAGCATAAATTATCTAACCTTAGATTCTTTGTGCATCACATGTTTACCACAAAATTTACAATATTTCATAAACTCCAATTTATCCGGAGTGGTACGTTTATTCTTAGTAGTCGTATAATTACGTCTTTTACATTCAGTACATGCAAGAGAAATAATCATTGCTTCATTTTTTTTTGCCACACTAAGCTCCTTTGGCTTTACTCAATTATCTCGCCAATAACACCTGCACCAACCGTACGTCCACCTTCTCTT
>CAZTEM010000089.1:0-13296 GCA_964612755.1 uncultured Desulfobacterales bacterium
TGACTATATTACACTTGTTAATCTTTAAAATAATTTTTGACCGAGAATTGCTGAGCTGCCTGCATTGCACTTGCCTTCTATTTTTTTTTCTGGTATTTGTTTTTAATAAAAAATTATAATTATACAATTTTCAGGGAGATTATATGACTAAGAAACTCAACAACCCGGCACACACCTGGGCAATGCTATGCCATTTATTAGGACTTTGCACTTTTATCGGAATACCCTTTGGAAATATCATTGGCCCCCTTGTTGTCTGGCTGATAAAAAAAGATGAATTCAGCTTTGTTGATGAACAGGGAAAAGAAGCATTGAATTTTCAAATATCCATGACTGTTTATGCTATTCTTGCTGCTATTTTGATTGTAATTATGGTCGGCTGGGTTTTATTGTTTATTCTTACAATAGCAGATATTGTTCTTACAATTATTGCAGCTATCAAAACAAGCGAAGGCAAATCATATAGATACCCTTATATTTTCCGCCTTATAAAATAGAATACCATGTAATATCTTATATTACTGCACCCGTATTGATGCAAAACATAGGAGTTTGTTTAAAAACAAGTCTTTGATTTTCCAAGTTTAATCTGCTATGTTGTATGCTTAATTTTAAGGGGTGGAATATATGCATTATGAAGGTGACATGATCAGACCTCCCAGCGAGGCTGACAGTATATTATTACAGGTAACTCTTGGATGTTCTCATAATAAATGTACATTTTGTGGAACTTTTCAAGGCAAACGATTTAATATTAAAAAAAATGATATAATTTTTAAAGATATTGAATTCGCAGCAAAACATATGCAGCGCCAGAATAAACTTTTTATTTGTGACGGTGATGCTCTAATAATACCACAAAAACGACTTGTAAAAATACTTAAGCAGATTCAGAAACGCCTGCCCTGGGTTCATCAGGTTGGTCTTTATGCCAACACCAAAAGCATAAATATGAAAACCGAACAGGATCTTAAAGAGCTCCATGAACTTGGTCTTAAAATTGCCTATATGGGTCTTGAGTCAGGTGATGATATTACCCTTAAAAATATTAAAAAAGGTGCGGATTCTGATCGAATGATTAAGATGGGGAAAAAGATCAGACGTGCAGGAATAAAACTTTCCATCACTGTTCTTATTGGTCTTGCAGGCAAAAAACGTTCAAAAATTCATGCAGAGGAAACCGGCAGGGTTTTATCTGAAATTGACCCTGAATTTGTCGGTGCATTAAGCCTTATGCTGATCCCCGGAACCGAATTATATGAAGATTATCAAAAAGGAATTTTTGAACTTTTAACACCAAAGGAAATGCTTGAAGAGCTTGGACTTATGATTTCGGCAACCAACCTTTCTTCAGGACTTTTCCATGCAAATCATGCTTCAAATTATTTACCCATAAGGGCTAAACTTCCCATGGAAAAAGAAAAAACACTAAACCTCATTGCCGAGGCATTAAAAGGAAATATTGAATTAAGACCCGAATATATGAGGGCATTATAAATTAATACCGACAGGAGAGAATAATGACTGCCACAGAAAAAATTGACAAAGCTATTGATCAGACATGTATAAATACCATAAGGACACTGAGCATTGATGCCATCCAGAAAGCCAACTCAGGTCATCCAGGGGCTCCCATGGGACTTGCGCCTGTTGCCCATGTTATATGGAAGTATTTTCTTAAACATAATCCAAAAAACACATCCTGGGTGGACAGGGATAGATTTGTACTATCCGGGGGTCATGCTTCCATGCTGCTTTACAGCCTTCTTTTCCTGCATGGTTACGGTTTAACCATTGATGACATTAAAAATTTCAGACAATGGGGAAGCAAAACTCCAGGGCACCCTGAATTCGGTCATACCACCGGTGTTGAGACAACCACAGGTCCCCTTGGTCAAGGAATTGCCAATGGTGTTGGCATGGCAATGGCTGAATGCCACCTTGCAGCAAAATTTAATAAAGAAGATAAAACAATAATTAATCATCACACCTATGTAATCTGCGGAGACGGAGACCTCATGGAGGGTGTTGCCATGGAAAGTGTTTCCCTTGCAGGGCACCTTGGTCTTGGAAAACTCATATTAATTCATGATGATAATTCCATTACCATTGAAGGCAAAACCGACATTGCTTCCAGTGAAGATATCAAAACAAAATTTGAAAGTATGCAATGGCAGGTCATTAAAATTAAAGACGGTAATAACATTGATGAAATCCATAAAGCTCTTTGCAATGCCAAAGATGAGACAGAAAAGCCGACTCTTATCCAGTGTAAAACTGAAATAGCCTATGGGAGCCCGAACAAACAAGGCACTTCCGATGCCCATGGTGCACCCCTTGGAGCAGATGAAATAAAACTTGTAAAAGAAAATTATGGTTTTCCAACAAATAAAGATTTCCATGTTCCTGATGATGCTTTAAAAGAGTGCAGAAAAACATTAACAAAAGGGCAGGAATCAGAAGACAAATGGCAGATGATTTATGACCAGTATAAGAAAAAATTCCCTGACCTTGCTATAAGCTTTGTTGATGCTGTTTCAGGATTTTTAACCCAGGGCTGGGACAAAGACATACAAATTCTTTCTCCTTCAGACGGTCCCATTGCCACAAGAGCGGCTTCCGGAAAAGTATTAAATTCAATTGCAAAAAATCTTCCAACCCTCATGGGAGGATCAGCAGATCTTGCACCTTCAAACAAAACATTTCTTGACGGCGAAGAAGTCTTTCAAAAAGAAACCTATGAAGGTCGAAATATAAGATTTGGCATACGTGAGCATGCAATGGGTTCTATCATGTCCGGAATGTTTCTCCATGGAGGTATCAGACCTTTTGGAGGTACTTTCCTTGTATTTGCCGATTATATGCGCCCGGCAATACGAGTGGCATCTTTAATGAAACTTCCTACTATCTATGTCTTTACCCATGACAGTGTTGCAGTGGGAGAAGACGGACCTACGCACCAGCCTGTTGAACACATAGCTTCCCTGAGGGCAATCCCGGGGCTGAATGTTATCAGACCTGCTGATTTTAATGAAACAGCCCAGAGCTGGAAATTAGCACTAAAATCAGTTGATGCCCCCACAGCTCTTTTATTGAGCCGCCAAAAGCTTCCGATTCTTGACAAAATTATTGATCAGCCCAAAGGGAATGGAAATGTGAGCAATGGTGCCTATGTTATAAAAGAATCAGGCAAAGGCTCTGATAATATAGATATTATTCTTATTGGTACTGGTGCCGAGCTCCACATATGTATAGAGGCAGCTAAAATACTTGAAAAAGACGGAAAAGGCACAAGAGTTGTAAGCATGCCTTCCTGGGAACTTTTTTCCAAATCTCCCGCCATCTACAAAGAAAGGATCCTCCCTGAAAAAATTACCAGGCGTATAGCTGTTGAAGCAGGGATATCCATGGGATGGGAGCGTTTCACAGGAAAAAACGGGAAAATTATCTCCATTGATAAATTCGGGGCATCGGCTCCTGGGGGTAAAGTCCTTGAAAAATACGGTTTTACTTCTGAGAATATTGTTAACGCAGCACAAGAAATGTTTAATTAATATATAGCTATTTATTAAACAATAATGATTTTACCCTGATATAATAATATTCTTTAATGAATATCCTTTGGATAGCTATACAAAAGCCAAAAGGGCTTTTCTTTTTAATGAATAACGATATAGAAAAAGACAAATATTTTTTAAGAAATGCAACTTCAGTCTCCCTTGTGGAATTTATCTGGGGTCTTGGCATTCCAATACTTTTTGAATCAACATTCCTCCAGATATTTTTAAAATCTCTGGGAGCATCTGATTTTATCATAGGACTTGCTCCTTGTATTTTTATCACCGGGATATCAACTTCGCCTCTGCTTTCAAGCTATTTGACCCGTAACCAGAAAACCAAAAAAAACATTGTAATGAATTTACATTTTTTTTCTTCCCTTGCCATTATTTTTTTTGGTATATCTCTTTTTTTTGTTACAAAACCTTCTTATATTCTTGTGCTCTTTTTTTTGTCATACATGATGTTTTCATTAAGCATAGGTTTGGTTTTACCTGTCTGGCTGAATTTCCTTGTAAAAATATTTTCTGAAAAAAAGACTGTTGCAGGTTTTGGGATAATGATGGGCGCACAGAGTTTAGCAAAACTTATAGGCAGTTTTTTAATTTTAAAAACAATAGAACAATTTGAGCTTACCACTATAAATGCAGCTTATATCTTTTTCAGCACAGGTCTATTATTCCTTATTGGTTCATCCTGTTTTCTCTTTATTAAAGAAATTTCCAATGATGAAATATTACTTAAAAATAATGAATCTTTTTTTCACCACACTAAAAACACTTTTCTGGAAATTATAAAAAACAAAAATTTTTTAACATATCTTCTTGGTGACCTGGATAATTATATAAATATCACGACTCTATCCTTTTATGGTATTTATGCAACTCAATTTTTCAGTATAAAAAGTTCAACCGCGGCAGGGCTGTTTGTAGGTGTATATTGTATGGGATCAATCTCGGCAAATCTCTTATTTGGTCCATTAGATTTTTTAAAATTCATGACCTTGAAAAAAAAGTATTTAAGCACAAAATTATATACCATATCAGGGCTTTTAATTCTTATTTTTTATCCAGATCTAAAAGGTTTTCTTTTTGCAAGTTTTCTTTTTGGTATGGTACGAGGAACAAGAAGTATTATTTTTTCACCGTCTGTTAAAATGTTTTCAAATAAAGAAGATGCCACAGGCTATTTTGCTGTTGCGCCCCTTCTCACAATGGCCTTTGGTTCGGGTCTGCCTGTGATTTATGGTATTATGCTTGACACGCTTGGATACATGCATGAAAACGCCTATAAATTGATGTTTGCCATATCAATTTTATTGACTATATTATTCTTCTGCTTTGCCATGCGCACTGACTTTAATAAAAATAATGATTAAAAGGGCTATTTAAAATGGAACAAAAAAAACAAAAAAAATTAATAATCAGTCTTGTTATAATTATTATTCTTTTAGGAACGATTTCTCTGCTTGGAATGGTTATCAAATCCAAGGGGGAGTCTTTAAAACAAAAAGAAAAAAATTCAAAAAAAATTCAAAAACCACTAACCAATGTTATAACCATGGAAATTATTCCCTGCCCTGTACAGGAAGTAATAAATTTACCGGGTCAGGCTATACCGTGGAAATCTTTAATCATTGTAACAGAAGTTCGTGGTAAGGTTATAACCAAAAAAATTACAGAGGGAAGTCCTGTAAAAACAGGTGATGTGCTTGCAATAATAGATAAAAGAGATTACGAGAATTCATATAATGCAGCCAAAGCTTCCTATAAAACTTTATTAACTACGGAAAAAAGATTAATTGCACTAAAAAAGAAAAAATTTATAACCCAATCCCAGGTTGACGATGTAACAGCCACATTAAAACAGGCAAAAGCACGCATGGACAATGCTATGCTTAACCTTTTAAGATGTACAATCAAAGCTCCCATGGATGGCATAATAGACAAGGTCTTTATAGAACAGGGTTCATTCCTGGATCCTGGCAAACCTGTTGCAAAAATTCTGCAGATTAATAAAATCAAAATAGAAGTTGGAATCCCTGAATCTGATATTGATATTGTAAGAAATATTGATGAATTTGATATTGAAATTGATGCGCTGAATAGCAGACACTTTTTAGGAAAGCGGTATTATCTCCATAAAACTACTGATGATTTTGCAAGGTTGTATAATCTTGAAATAAGTGTAGATAATTTTGAGAAAAAAATCCTCCCTGGAATGTTTGCAAGGGTTAAAATTACAAAACACTATATTAAAGACGGTCTTGCTGTTCCAATGTATGCCCTGGTCAACAAAAATGGTAATGACGGCGTGTATGTAGTTAAAAATGGGATTGCTTTTTTTAAAAAAGTTGAAAAAGGTTTTCTTGATCAATGGAGAATCCAGATAAAAAAAGGGCTGAACCCCCATGACAAAGTTGTAGTGATGGGACAGCGCCTTATATCCAATAAGGAAAAGGTCAAAATTACAAAAAATGTTTTGACCATGGAGGAATTGTCTAAATGATAATTTCAGATACTGCGATAAAAAATCGAACAAGTGTTCTTGTACTTTCTTTTATTATTCTCCTCACCGGGATTTATTCATATATCACTTTACCTAGAGAGAGTGCGCCTGATATCACAATACCATATGTTTTTATAAAAACCGATTATAGAGGTGTGTCTGCCAAAGATATTGAAAACAGTATTACAATCAAAATAGAAAAAAAACTAAAAGGGCTTGATAATGTAAAAAATATTACATCGGTCAGTTCCGAAGGTGTTTCAAAAATCAATATTGAATTTACTCCAGGCACTGACATTGATGAAGTTCTGCCAAAGGTAAAAGACAAAGTTGATGAAGCAAAGCAGGAATTGCCAAGGGATCTTGAAAGTGACCCTTCTGTTTATGAAGTAAATTTTTCAGAAATGCCCATAGTTATTTATACCTTATCAGGAGAATGCGGGGCACGGGTTTTAAAACAGCTTGCCGATGACCTTGCCGATGACATTGAAGCTGTTCCGGGAGTACTTGAAGCCGAGGTCACAGGAGGTATTGAACGGGAGATCAGAGTTGAGGTGGATACAGACAAGCTTGCCTATTTCAGAATTCCCATACTTGCCCTTCAATCTGCCATCTCAAGCGAAAACCAGAACACTTCAGGCGGTGCCATCACCCTTGGCAACGGACGTTACATAATGAGAGTCCCCGGAGAATTCAAATCACCGGATGAGCTTTTGCACCTGGTTGTAGCAACCCATAAAGGCAGCCCTGTCTATTTAAAAGATGTTGCAAAAGTTGTTGACGGCAATAAGGACTTAACCAGTATTTCAAGGCTTGACGGGATTGATGCTGTAAATATATCTGTGAAAAAAAGAGTTGGGGAAAATATAATTCAAGTTGCCAAAAAAGTTGATAACGTTGTTAAACAAGCCCAGCAAACCTTTCCTAAAAACACAAAAACAACCAAATTAATGGATGAAACAAAAAAAATAAAAGCCATGGTGGCAGACCTTGAAAACAACATAATCACAGGTCTTATTCTTGTTGTTATAGTATTGTTTCTCTCCATGGGATTCAGGAATGCCCTTTTAGTGGGGCTTGCAATCCCTTTTTCCATGTTTCTATCTTTTGCATGTTTATATGCCATGGGAATCACATTAAATATGGTCGTACTTTTTTCCCTTACCCTTGCCCTTGGTATGCTTGTGGACAATGCCATTGTAATCATAGAAAATATCTATCGGTACATACAACAGGGAGTTCCTAAAATAGATGCTGCAATGAAGGCAACAAGCGAAGTTGCCTGGCCTGTAATCGGTTCAACCCTTACAACCCTTGCTGCTTTTATTCCTTTAATTTTCTGGCCCGGGATTATGGGAGAATTTATGAAATACCTACCCATAACCCTTATTATCACACTATCATCCAGCCTTTTTGTAGCACTTGTGATAAATCCTGCCCTGTGTGCAATTTTTATGAAAGCAAACAAAACAGAGACCAGTTTATCTGCTGATAAAGACCTTGGTAAAAAAATAGCAAGCAAAGGAGAAGAGCCCATAAAAATTGAAGGGTTTATCCTTACCCTCTATGAAAAAATTATGAAAACAGTACTTAATTATCGAGGTGTCACCTTATTATCTGCCTTTGCCTTATTGATTATTCTATTTGAAATATGGCTTATAGGTATTGGCATTGAAAAACCGGTTGAATTCTTTCCAAAGATTGATCCAACCTCTGTTAATATCAATATCGACCCCCCGGAAGGCGCTGATCTTCAATATATTGACAGAATAATACGTGAAACTGAAATTGCAATATCAGGACCAGAACAGACCAGTGCTGACAATACACCTTTTAATACAATCTATAAAAATGCTTTAAGGCTTCAGGAACATGAAGATTTTAAAAATAACAAATTCATGGCACCAACCAATATAAACAATATTGAACATTTATACACCAAGGCTGTACAAGGTTCCGGCGGAGGCTTTTCCTTTGGATCAAACCTTCCCAACCATATTGGTGTTCAATTTCTTGATTTTGACGATCGCAAGACTTCAACCAATATTGATATGAATAAATTAAGAGAACGCATAAAAAATATTGCCGGGGCAAAAATTACAGTGGAAGAAAAAAAAGAAGGTCCACCCACAGGTCCTCCCATTAATATTGAAATATCAGGTTATAATTTTGATATTATTGATAAAATTGCAGAACAAATCAAAGCCACACTTGCAGAAATACCCAATGTAAAAGATATTAAAGATAATTATGTCAAAGGGCTTCCAAGCATTAAGGTGCATATTGACCGACAAAGAGCATCCTTGTTCAATCTCAGCACAAGCGCCCTGGGTTTTGCCATAAAAACCGCCTATAACGGGCTTAATGTTTCAACTTATTATGAGGGTGACGAAGAATACGATATTGTTGTTAAACTCTCTAAAAAGGATAGAAATGTTGTTGATATCCTGCACAAACTCATGATCCCGACTCCAACGGGACAAATCATCCCTTTAACAACCATTGCGAAGATTGAATACTCAGGAAGCCTTGGTGATATTGTCAGAGTCAATAATAACAGGACAATAACCGTCAGTGCCAATGTTGATGAAACCAAAGTACCAGGTGCTGTTGTAAGAAAAAAAGCAGAGCCAATGCTTAAAAAAATAAAACTGCCACCTGGATATAATGTGAAATTTACCGGAGAAAATGAATCGCAAAAAGAAGCTCAGGATTTTTTAGGCAAAGCTTTTGCCATAGCCCTGTTATTTATTTTTCTGATCCTGGTTTCTCTTTTTAATTCAGTGGCTCAGCCTATTATCATTCTTACTTCTGTTATTTTATCCCTGGGTGGTGCATTCCTGGGACTTTTTGTGCTGAAACTACCCTTTGGCGTAATCATGACCGGAGTGGGTGTTATTTCCCTTGCAGGTGTTGTGGTGAATAATGCCATTGTACTAATTGACTATATAAACACGCTTAGAAACAGAGGAATGGAATTGACCCAGGCTGTTATTGCAGGAGGTGCAACAAGGCTTAGACCTGTCATGCTGACAGCTATCACAACAATCCTCGGGCTTATACCAATGGTAACCGGAATAAGTTATGATTTCCATGTTATGGCATTGTCTCTAACAAGCGAATCAACTCTCTGGTGGAAATCCATGGCAATTGTTGTAATCTTCGGGCTTATTGTTTCAACTATTCTGACATTGGTGGTTGTGCCTGCCCTTTATACCATTATTGAAATTAGTAAGCAAAAACTTGGCGCAAAAAATGCCTGCTGATTTTTAAATCCGCAGGCATTATAGAAAATCATTTGACTGGACCATTCTTAAGTCCGGCTGGCAGATCCTTGGTTAATTTATTGGATTTCTTCTTTGGATGAATTCTGCCTGGGACAGTCTTTTTTGCATTATTATTCAATACTTTTGATTTTAAGGAATTACCCAGATCAGATTTATTCCCATGCTCTAAAATCTTTGATGCCAGGACAATATAACCTTTACCAGCACATTTCCTCTCATCTTTGAACACCACTCTCAGGCTTGTATTTTTCCCGCCTTTCACAATCCTTCCAGAACAGGTTTTTGTGGTTTTGGCAGGTATTATAACCTGGATCTCTGGTCCTAACAAACGATCTCCACCAACTGCAGCCAATGATGAATGATTTAGGTTGGTCATTGCAATAGTTCTTACACCTATCCTTGCAATATAAGATGTGTTGTTTCTTAAAACAGCATTAAACCTGCCATTTAAGCCATAAGCTCTGATAATTTTAACATTCATTGGAGGAATATTAATAATTTTTTTATCAAGCACCTTATTTTGATAACTGATCTCTAATTCTAATTTTGTAGCAAGGCTGCATCTATCCCATGAAGAATGCTCACTCATTCTAGTGCCATGTAAAAAAGATCTTCTATTACTTGTAATATGTATGGGATTACGTCTTCCATTTCTTAATATCTGGGTTAATTTATATTGTAATTTATGGGGTGCAAAATTTACAAGACCTGGGTTCATGGACTCATATAATAAAATCCAGTCTCCGGTTGAGCTTGCTGTACAAGTAAAGGACAAAATTTTCATGGCAGCATTTGATGTTTTTTTTATGCCTGAATTTTTTGGTATCTTTTTTATGTTTATTTTATTAACTTTGGCAGAATGAGGTGTCTGAGGACTAGCTGCAAAAACAAAATATGGTAATAACAAGACCAGCAGAAACAATAACAAAAACTTCTTCATTTTTTTCTCCTTTATAAAACATTATATTAAGCACTTTATACAGGCTTTTATAGTTAAGTATTCCTTAAAAGAAAAAAGTTCAAAAGAAATTTTTAATTCATATCTTCTTTTGGATCTTTTGAGATGGGAAGTTTAATTGTAGAGATACCTTCTTTTTTAAGCAGCTTATCTTCATCCTTTGTTGTAGTGCCCCTGATACTCCTTGCCTCACAAGTACCATAATGCATTTTCAGGGCTTCTTCCGTAAATTTCGAACCAACATTTTCAAAATTGTTTTCCACAAATTCAGAAACCTTTTTGCCAAGTTCCTCAATAGCTTTTAAATCAATTTCAGGACCAATACCATTGCCTGTATTTACTGCTGATACCGGCATTGTTGATTTGGTTCTAACTGCAACTGCTGATAATTTTTGAGTTACAACGTTAGTGTCGCAAACAGGACAGACCAATATCCCCTGCTCCTGCTGTTTTGTCATATCTTCTCTATTATCAAACCAGCCTTCAAAGCTATGACCGTTTATACATTCGAGATCAAAAATAATCATTCTATCTACACCATCTGTATCCATATCATTTTATGAATTTCCATATATATGCCTCCTGAAACTAAACTTAAATAGTTTATTATACTTTTTCTGTTCTTGCAATTTTTTTTATCAAATCAAGCATTAATAATATTAAATTATTGTAAAATAAATTTACCCACCATTTCTTTGAGGTTTGAAGACAATTTATTCAATTCTTCAGTATCGTTCTTAACCTGAATGCTTGATATTGCCATATCAGAATTTAATGCATTAACACCAGATATTTCTTTTGCCACATCCTTGATAACGATTGACAATTGGCTGACATTCTCATTTATTTCCTGTAATCCTTGTGCAGTCTGATCAGTATTTTCTGAAATTTCCGAGGTGGTTTCGTTTTGCCGGGTAATCACATCTGTAATTGTTCCAACCGAATTATCAATTATGCTTATTACATTGGTAATACCTTCAATTTCATTGACGGTTATTGTTGTAAGTTCCTGGGTCTGTTCAAGCTTTTGAGCAATGTCATCAGTAGCATCAGCAGTTTGCTTTGCAAGTTCCTTGATCTCGTTTGCCACCACTGCAAAGCCTTTACCTGCTTCACCGGCACGTGCAGCTTCAATTGTAGCATTCAGTGCCAAAAGATTTGTCTGATTGGAAATAGCGCGTATTGTCTCGGTTATAGTGCTGATATCCATTGCAGCCTGACCTAATTTTTCAACCTGCTCAGATGCAAGACCTACCTTATCCACAGCACGACCCGTCTCCTGTTTAACCTGTTGTGCCGAACCTGCCATATTACCCAGATTATCACTTATGGTTTTAACACTGGTCACAAGCACATCTGTGTTGGTTGATGCCTGTTCAACTGCTGCTGCAACCGATTGTGCATTAGAACTCATTTCCTCAGCTGCTGCAGCAACAGTATTGGATTTATCAGCCACTGTCTCAAGATTTATTGTTAATTTATCTGATACATCTATCATATCCTTGGTGGATGTATCCAGAGTTGTAACTCCTGTTTCTATTCCAAATAAAATTTTACGAAGATATTGCTGCATTTCACTTAAAGCGTTTACTAAAGCACCTATTTCATCATTGGTTCTGACCTTAATCTCCTTTGACAAGTTGCCTTTAGCAATTTGTTTTGCCAATGATACCGCAGAATTTAGAGGAAAAGTGACTATTTTTATCATAAAAAAATATATACTCACACCTACCAGTATAACTATAAATAATCCAACAATTGCCAATTTAAAATAAAATGATTTTAATTTTGCTCTAACCTGAGCTTTATATAATTGTCGGACATGGATCTCCGCTTTAAAATTCTGAAGACAGGCAAGTACACCTATCTGCTCACCTGAAAAATCAAAAACAGGAAAACTTGTTATATAATAATTCCCTATCCATTGAGCAGATAGTCCCTTAGTTGCCTTATCAATCATGGATGAAGTTATTAAATTATCGGCTAAACCCGCATTTGTTGTTGCAACCCTGACATATTTATTATTAAGAACAGGATATCTTTCACTATTCCGAAGTTTTGTTGCAATTGATAATAAATCCTTATTCATATAGGTTGCAAAATCTTGATTTTGCTGTATCAGACTGTGTTTGACCACATTCTTAAAAGAATAAAGCACTTCACAAGTACCAAGATGTTTTCCTGAATTATCTTTTACAAGAGAGATTCCTCTGACAGCAAATCCACCTCTTCCTACTTCAATACCTTTTATCGGCTTTAAAGTTTTATCGGCTTGTACAATTGCATTCCGAAATGATTTAAGATCATCAGACACATCTATCCATTTCCCATTTCTTTGGATCTGGGCTTTTCGCCATGTTCTTAAAAAACTTCTGGCATTCAAAAGGTGAAAATGCAGCTTAAGTTCCGATTGTCCCATATCAGTATGATATTTCTTAAGTATAGGGTTGATATATTTACGAAGTTGATTACGGGCATTCTGGACAACAGGATCTGTTTCATTATCAATATCTCCCTGGTTTGCAAGTCCATAGATCTTAATAACACTGGGCTGATTTGAAAACAAAACAGCCTGACTCAGGGCTTTTGCAGAGATCCTATTAATATTTTGTTCAACCAGTTTAATATTTAATTGTGCTGATTTCTCAGCATAATTGATTAATTGGGATTGGTTCAATTGAATCTGGGACTTATCAATATCATTGACAACCTTTCCAATAAAAACAGCAACAATAATCCCCGAAATAACAAAAAAAAATATTGTCGGAACCATAAATTTCGTATGAAGCTTCATCCCATTTTCCTCCATGTAACTTATTCATAGCACTTATAATTAAGGTTATAATTTTGTGATATCAGGCGTAAGCGCATTTATAATCTGGCAAATATGATTTAAGCTAATTGAAATTAAACCTGAATATTTTTCAATATACTATAACTTTTCGTAAAAAACAAATTTATTATCAATAACAATAATTCAATTAC
>CAZTEM010000090.1:0-13129 GCA_964612755.1 uncultured Desulfobacterales bacterium
CTATATTATACCTGATTACACCTGTTAATCTTAAAAATATGAATAAGACAGATACCCGCTTCAGAAGTCTTACCTGTATATGAACAAGGAACAAAAAGGGGATTTTGCTCCTGAGCCACACAGAACTAACCTTTACAATCCGTCTTCGTTCTTTATTCAAACTAATTAAAATTAAAAGCCTATTCTGAAAATTAATCCCATGAAATACAGGTTCTGGGGCAGTTATTAACAGCTTCATTAATGGATTGATCTGAATAATTTTTTAAGGGGATGATTTCAACAAAACCTGCATCATTGATCTGGAATGCGTGGGGAGCAAGGTCAATACAAACCTCACATATTACGCAGCATTCCAGATCAATAACAGGAATTCTCATATTTTGAATATTGAATTTTTATTTGAAAAATCGATTTAAAAGTCCTTGGAATGCCATACCGTGGCGTGCTTCATCCTTGCACATCTCATGTACAGTATCATGGATAGCATCATAACCTAATTCTTTTGCCTTTGTGGCAATGGCTTTTTTACCGGCACAGGCACCATTTTCAGCCAGGACACGAGCCTCAAGGTTTGCTTTGGTGCTTGGTTCAACAACTTCACCTAAAAGTTCTGCAAATTTGCATGCATGTTCTGCTTCTTCAAAGGCAATTCTTTTATAAGCCTCTGCTACTTCAGGATAACCTTCACGGTCAGCCTGGCGGCTCATGGCAAGATACATCCCGACCTCTGTGCATTCTCCCATAAAATTGTCTTTCAGCCCCTGGAGGATTTCAGGATCAACATCCTTTGCAACTCCAATAACATGGGCATCTGCCCAGACAAGATCACCTTCCTGGACCACAAATTTTTCTTTTGCTGCATTGCATTGGGGACATTTTTCCGGTGCATCGTCGCCTGTGTGTGAATAACCGCATACTGAACAAACATAAGTCTTCATACTAATTTTTCTCCTTATTTGATTTTTTCCACCAGCCTTTATCAATATGGTTTTGCTTTTCCCTTTGAGCAAGATTTAAGATTTTATATCCTGAATCAAGTAAGATTCCGTACAAGATACCACATCCGGGATCTTCTCGGCGTTCATCTCCATTTTGAGCAAGCCTGATCATCTGTTTTGCAAGCTTAATTGTCTCTGCAATATTTGTATCACATTTTTTTTTAAGCATAAATAATACTCATTTTAAGGTTACCTTATTTTAAAAAGGTAAAAATAATAAAATTTAATAAACAATAAAATAATTTTTATTCAATAATCGTGCCATGTATTCCATAAAATATTTTTAGTTGTGTCATATCAAAACCGCATTATAATATAAATAAGGTCGTGGATGGATTGATTAAAAAAAATCGATATTTTAAAATATTTTTATGAGGTGATTTATGACTGATAAAGAAAAATTTGTTACACCTGAAATCATTACAGAGAAAAGCGAACAGGAAAATATAAAACAATTAGTACCTC
Source organism: uncultured Desulfobacterales bacterium (assembly GCA_964612755.1). Lineage (GTDB taxonomy): Bacteria > Desulfobacterota > Desulfobacteria > Desulfobacterales > Desulfobacteraceae > JAIOSM01. The sequence continues at coordinate 1,464 of CAZTEM010000090.1, forward strand.
AGAATGTAAAGCCTGAAATATTATTTTTAATCCCCATAGCTGAGCGTCCCCATCTGCCGGCTCAGGTACAGCCTTTGATAGTTAATCAAAATATGTGGGAAACAACATTGAAAAAAGCTTTAAATGAGACCAATGGGCTGATCGGGCTGATGTATGTAAAAGATTTAACAAAATCTGCCATTGCAGAAAAAGACTTTCCCAAGGTCGGATGTGTTGTAAGAATGGTTGACTATGTTGATATGAACAATACCATTCAATTTGTTGCCCAGGGACTTGAAAGATTTCAAATAATAAGATTTTTATCTGATAAGCCTCCTTTTGCCGTCCAAGTTGAATATTTTGATAAATTGGATAAAAACACAGAGCAATTAAAAGCCTATGCAATTTCCATAATTAATTCAATCAAACAATTGCTTAGCTTAAATCCTTTATATACCGAAGAATTAAAACAATACCTGGGAAGATTCAGTCCCAATGATCCTTCTCCTTTGACAGATTTTGCCGCAGGCATAACAAGTGCAACAGGAGATGAACTCCAGAAAGTTTTAGAGACCCCCTCTCTCCTTGACAGAATGAAAATGGTTTTAATGCTTTTACAAAAAGAGATAGAAATAGCAAAACTTCAAACAAAAATACAAAAGGATTTAAATACCCAGGTTGATGAAAATAAACGAAAATTTTTTTTAAAGGAGCAATTAAAGGCAATTCAAAAAGAATTGGGTATGGCAAAAGATGACAAGACATCTGATATTGATAAATTTAAAGAAAAATTTGCCAAACTCAATCCGTCTGAATATGTAAAAAAACGTTTTAAAGAGGAAATAGAGAAAATATCTGTTCTTGAGACAGGTTCTTCAGAATATGGAGTAACAAGAAATTATTTAGACTGGCTCACATCTTTTCCCTGGGGAGTTAATTCCAGAGATAATATGGATATAAAAAGGGCTGAAAAGATTCTTGACAGGGATCATGCAGGGCTTTCTGATGTTAAGGACAGAATAATAGAGTTTTTTGCTGCAGGGATTTATAGAAAGAATATTTCAGGATCTATTATTCTTTTTGTGGGTCCTCCCGGAGTTGGTAAGACTTCCATTGGCAAATCCATAGCCGAGGCATTGGGGAGAAAATTTTATAGATTCAGCCTTGGTGGGATAAGGGATGAGGCCGAGATTAAAGGTCATAGGCGTACCTATGTCGGAGCTTTGCCAGGAAAGCTGGTTCAGGCCTTAAAAGACACAAAGGTTGAAAACCCTGTAATTATGTTTGATGAGATTGATAAAATAGGCTCTTCTTACCAGGGGGATCCTGGTTCAGCCCTGCTTGAAGTATTGGATCCTGAGCAGAATTATGCATTTATGGATCATTATATGGATTTAAGGATTGATCTTTCAAAAGTTCTGTTCATCTGCACTGCAAATCAGCTTGATACAATACCAGCCCCTCTTCTTGACAGGATGGATATGATAAACCTTTCCGGTTATATTACAAAGGAGAAAATGGAAATAGCACGAAAGCATCTTTGGCCGAAATTGCAGAAAAAAAATAAGGTTGCTTCAAAAACAATCACAATTACAGACCCAACCATAAAGCAGGTTATTGAAGGATATGCAAGGGAAGCAGGGGTTAGGAACCTTGAAAAATTATTAAATAAAATTATCAGGAAAAGTATTGTAAGAATATTAAAAAAAGGTGAGAAAAAAGTTCATATTAATTTAAAAAATCTGGAAGATTTTTTAGGTCCTGTAAGATTTAAAAAAGATCAACAGATTACAGGAATAGGAGTTGTAACAGGCCTTGCATGGACACAGCTTGGGGGCGCTACCCTTGCCATAGAGGTTGCAAAGGTTCATGAAAATAATGCCGGAATAAAATTAACAGGAAAGCTTGGAGAAGTAATGCGCGAATCTGCCGAGATTGCAGTGAATTTTGTTCAGTCCCGCCTGGATACTTTTAAAGGTGATCCTGATTTTTTTAAATCTTGCTTTATCCATATCCATGTTCCCGAGGGAGCAACTCCAAAAGATGGTCCCAGTGCAGGTATAACCATTGCGACTGCTCTTCTTTCCCTTGTATTAAACAGGGAGGTAAGCCCAACCATTGCCATGACAGGGGAAATTACTTTAACAGGTGATGTCCTTGCCGTGGGCGGAATCAGGGAAAAGATTATTGCTGCAAGGAGAACAGGGATCAAGGAAATAATTTTACCAAAAGCTGTCAACCCTGAATTTATTAATCTTCCTGAGCATATCAAAGAAGGTATAAAATTTCATTTTGTTAAAGAATATGAAGAGGTTTTTGAATTGGTTTTTAAATATGCATAAGGCTTGCAATCTCTATTTGTTCCATATCCCAGCCATCAAAAAAAGGGATTATATTTTTATCTGATTTGATGGTTTCAGGTATGAGGTATATGTTTTTATTGTCCATATTTAAAAGTGCTCTCAGGGCATATCCTCTTTTAACAGGGTCTTTGGAATCTAAAAAAAACATAATGGATTTAATTAAGGATGGATCTGGATTTTTATCAGTATAAATTTTAAGATAAGTGCCAATACCCCATAACGAACCCCTTTGAAGCATTTCATGCTCAAGGAAATTGCCCTTGGAATTAATATATGAAAATAATATGGATTCAAACTCCTTTGCAAGGGTTTTATTAAGGGCTAATATTTCTCCCATTGCCTCAACCGAGCCCCAGCCAATTCCTCCTGATTCATCATTTAGATTCCACATTAGCCGTCTTAATATTATTCTGGCATCTTCAATTTTGTTTTTGGCAAGCCTATGAGTCAGGTCTCCCATAGCAACGCTGCTTCTGAACCTTATAAGGTCTTCCATGCTGTAAAAATAAGAAAATAATGGAGCTATAAGAACCTTTTCAGGGATTTGTCTTAATTGATCAAAGGCTTTTGCTTTGTTATCTATGCACAGGATTTGTTTTACCTGTTTTTTTATTTTTCTGCCGTGGGGAGCTGCCATTTTATTTGTCCTCCTATGCTAATCGTTTTTGTATCAATGATTGTGTCTCGTATTATTATTTCCACACCGTTTTTTAATGCTTTGTTAAATTTGTCAGCATATACAGGATCAATCATGTTTGCCGGTTGAAATATTTTTGCATCTGTTCTTTGTATTAAATAAAAGATAACGCCTCTGTGCCCAAGAGATACAAGATATCTGAGCTCATCTAAATGTTTTTGTCCTCGTGTGGTTACGGCATCAGGGAACATTGCAATGCCGTCTTCAACAAGGGTGCAGTTTTTTATTTCAACATAGCATTTCTCACCTGAACTTTTTTCAAGAACCAGGTCAAGTCTTGTGTGGTCACTTGTTTTTATCTCAGGTTTGATCCGGTCATACCCTGAGAGCTCGGAAATTAAATTATTTTCAATTGCCTGTTTTACAAGTTTATTTGGTATCTGGGTATTGATGCCTATCATGGTATTGGCAGTTTTTATTAATTCCCAGGTATATTTCAGTTTTCTTTTAGGGTTGGTACTGGAAGACAGATAAACCTGTGAGCCGGGTGTGGCACAGCCTCTCATGGACCCCGAATTGGGACAATGGGCAGTTACAATTTGCCCTGTATCAAGCTCAATATCTGCAAGAAAGCGTTTATAGCGTTTGATTAATTTGCCTTTGAGCAGGTCTGGCAATTGATATCCTTTATATGTTGACTTGTTTTTGTCTGTCATTTTGTTACTTTCTTATTTAGTTCTTCCATGGTCAGATCCTGTCTGATTCCAAACCTGGTCAGGCAGAAATCATATTTAACAGGGTCTAAAGGAGAAATTTGTTTAAACCCTTTTGTGATTTCAAGGGCGGTTTTAATATCTTTGCTTTTTCTTTTAGTAAATTTAAGTAATTTTCCTATTTTATACATATGTGTATCCAGGGGGATGATTAATTGGGAAGCATTGATTTTATTCCATCCTCCAGGATCAACACTATCTTTGCGTACCATCCATCTTAAAAAAAGATTACTTCTTTTACATGGGCTTTTCTTTTTCGGGTCTGCAAGTAAATGCCCTGTATCTCCATTTTTTGAGATATTCTCATACAGGAATATGAGACAAGGCATAATTGTCTCATGACTTAATGAGTATTGAGAAGAAAAGCAGTTTTCAAGAGAAGAAAAATGATTTATTACTTGTTTCATACCCCACAAAAGGTTTACCAGGTGCTCTTCCCTGGCAAAACGATATTTAAACCCTTTAAAATCCTTGATTAGATCTTGTTTTGTTATAGTCATGAGATAATCAAAGGGGCAGGGGACTAATTTGTCTAAGATTTTCTTTACGGTTTTAATGATCATATCAACACGACCATAGGCAAAACTGGCTGCAATCAAGCCTGCAATTTCACGATTTTTTTTCTCGGGGTAATTGTAAAGAAATAGCAGTGGGTCGGGGTTTACAAATTTTTTATTATTATATTGTAAATAAATGGATTCTAATTTTTGTTTTAAATCATTCATATGCAATGACCTTGGGACCCTTAATTTTTAAATTTTTTTATATATTCAAGTATTGGAAAAGCAATTGTTATGCCATTTGAATTGTGTCATCATAATGGCACTATGGGTGCATGGAGAATGATTAAGGAATAATGATTATTAATTTATGAACTAAAACAGGATTGGGGAAATTATGAAAAAAAGAGCTGGTATGATTTTATGTATTATAATTGGTTTGTTTTTCACATCTTCAATTTCATTCAGCAATCAATTCAATGACCAATGGAACGATATCAGAAAAAAGGCAAAGGGGCAGACCATATATTTTAATGCCTGGGGAGGATCTGAAACCATTAATGATTATATCAGAAATGCTGCAATCAGGGCTGAAAAAGAGTTTAAATTTAAAGTGATTCATGTAAAACTCACTGATATAAGCCTGGCTATAAGCCGTATCCTCACTGAAAAAGCAGTAGGCAGAACAAAAAACAGCAGTGTGGATCTTCTATGGATAAACGGTGAGAACTTTCGGGCAATGAAAAAAAACAAATTACTTTTTGGTCCCTTTACTCAGAAATTACCAAATTATAAATATGTTGATACCAAAAACAAACCCACAACATTATTTGATTTTACTGTTCCGGTTGATAATATGGAAGCACCGTGGGGCATGGCTCAGCTTATTTTTATGTATGATACGGCAAAAGTAAAAACACCCCCTGAAAACATGAAAGACCTTCTTGAGTTTGCAAAAAAAAATCCCGGTAGAGTAACATATCCTGCTCCTCCTAATTTCCATGGGACAACATTTTTAAAGCAGGCATTGCTTGAACTTGTAAAAGATAAAAATATATTATACAGACCAGTGTCCAATGCTGATTTCGCTAAAGTTACAAAACCATTGTGGGAATATCTTGATAAACTTCATCCTTTAATGTGGAGAAAAGGAAAGGTTTTTACAAATGGTGCTTCAAAAATGAAACAATTGCTTAATGACGGTGAGATATTTATTTCCATAAGTTTTAATCCCAATGCGGCAAGTAATGCCATTGCCAAAGGCGAACTGCCTGATACTGTCAGAACATATATACATAAACCCGGGACATTGGGGAATACTCATTTTCTTGCAATTCCTTTTAATTCTTCGGCTAAAGAGGCTGCAATGGTTTTTATAAATTTTTTACTATCTCCCAAATGTCAGGCAGAAAAGGCAGACCCCGGTGTATGGGGTGACCCCACTGTACTTGCCATTAATAAATTGAGCAGAAAAGATCAAAAATTATTTTCAAAAATACCCAAAGGTGTTGCAACGCTTTTAACAAAAGACCTTGGCACAGTGCTGCCTGAACCTCATTCAACCTGGGTTGAGGCAATTGAGAAAGAATGGAAAAAAAGATATAATAAATAATAAATATTTATGAATAATAAAAGAAAAAACAAATTACGTTTTTTCCCCCTTGCAATTATATGGCTGTTTTCTGGTTTTATTCTATTTGGGCTTGCAGGTACATGGCTGCCTGCATTCGGGTATCTGCCCGTTATTGGACATAGGAGTTTTTCCATTAAACCATGGATTGATTTTTTTACTTTTCCAGGGGTGGTAAGTTCAATAAAACTAACTCTGATTTCAGGGTTTGGAGCTTCAATTACAGCAATATTCTTATCTGTCATAATTGTCTCGTTAAGCTATGGCAATACAGCATGGAAAATATTTGAAAAAGCCCTTGCCCCTATACTCTCAATTCCCCATGCAGGGTTTGCCATTGGGTTTGCTTTTTTGATCTCACCCAGCGGATGGATATTGAGAATATTGTCTCCTGGTTTCACAGGCTTTATTAACCCTCCTGATCTGACAATCCTTAGAGACAGCTCTGGGATAAGTCTTATGGTATGCATGGTGTTAAAAGAAACTCCGTTTTTACTTTTAATGATAATTAGTTCATTGTCCAAAATCGATATAAAAGCAACCCTTGCCATGGGGCAAAGCCTTGGATACAAAAAGTTTATGGTATGGTTTAAACTTATTGTTCCTCAATTTTTTCCTGATATAAGGTTGTCTTTTTATGCTGTGTTAGCTTATTCTTTGTCAGTGGTGGATTTGTCAATAATTTTAGGTCCCACAAACCCTCCTTCTTTATCTGTTCTTGTTCTACAATGGTTTAATGATCCAGATATGAATATGAGGCTTGCAGGAGCAGCAGGAGCATGTTTTTTATTAATTATTGCAGGTTTCAGCATTTTGTTGATGTTTTTATTGGAAAAAGCAATTGTAGTTTTTTTAAGGAAACAGGCAATTAATGGAAAGCGGGAATCAATTTTTTGTAAATTTGTGAAATTAAGTGATCTTAGTTTGTATTTATTCTGCTTTATTACAATTATGTCTTTTGGTGTCCTTGTTATATGGTCGTTTACCTGGCAATGGACATTCCCTGATGTTTTCCCAAAATCATGGTCATTTGTATTCTGGATAAAAAGTATTATAAAGGTAAAAAATCCCATGATTGTAACTTTTTTAACAGGATTGACAGCCACAATAATCGCTGTTGTTTTTACCATTGGATGCCTGGAATATGAACTTACAATAAGTGCTGAAAAACTTAAAAAAGATATGACCAAGATAATCTGGTTTCTTTATCTGCCACTTTTAATTCCTCAAATTGGGTTTATATGCGGAGTCGAGACAATATTGATTATAATTGGCATGGACGGTCTATGGGCAGCGCTTGTATTATCTCATCTGATTTTTGTTCAACCCTATGTGTTTTTAACATTATCTTCCATATATAGAAATTTTGATAAGCGTTATGTTGATACAGGCACGATTTTAAGCGGATCATATTTTAAAGCCTTTTGCCTTATTAAATTTCCAATGCTGCTCAGGCCAATTCTTTTTGCCTCTGCCATTGGGTTCTCAGTGAGTGTGGCACAATACCTGCCTACAATTTTTATAGGAGCCGGGAGATTTTCAACCATTACAACAGAGGCTGTAAACATGGCAGGCGGGTCAGATAGAAGAATTGTGGCTGTGTATGCACTTTATCAATTGTGTCTGCCCATGGTGATGTATTTATTGGCAATCTTTATTCCAAAGTTTATTTTCAGAAAAAGAAAAGCAATGCAATGAAATAATATATAAGGAGTAAATGTGGCACTTGAACTTAAGAATTTTACAATTTCACATAATAATAAAGACCTTTTTGATGAAATTTCAATTGTTATTAAACAAGGTGAGATAGCAACAATCATGGGACCAAGCGGATGTGGTAAATCAACATTACTCTCAGCCATATGCGGTAATATGTCCCATGACTTTGTTTTGCGTGGAGATATTTTGCTCTCAAGCGAATCAATAATAGAGATTCCCATGGAATTGAGAAAAGTCGGAATTTTATTTCAGGATGATTTGATATTTCCTCATATGGATATAGGTAGTAATTTAAGATTTGCTATCCCTGCACACATATCAAAAAAAGAAAAACAAAAGAAAATAGATAAAGTGTTGGAAATAGCAGGGTTGAAAGGATTTAATAAACGTGATCCTGCAACTTTATCAGGAGGGCAGCTTTCCAGAATAAGTTTGCTGAGAACTCTTTTAGCAGAGCCAAAAGCACTTTTACTTGATGAACCGTTTGCCAGGCTCGATAAAGAATTAAAAGGACAGATGAGAGATTTTGTGTTTACCCGCATAAAAGAGATGAATATCCCGGCTCTTTTGGTTACCCACGATCCTGATGACCATGCAGGAGAACAACTTCTTTATCTGTAAAAGGAAAAAATTATGCTGGATTCAAAGATCATTAAAATAGTGAATCGTCCACTCAACCTTATGGCAGGGATTTTAAAAAAATTCAGGGTTAATAAAGATGCTTTGACATTAACAGGATTTGCCCTGGGAGTTCTGGCAATGATATTAATAATATTTAAAGCCTATATCCCGGCACTTGTTTTAATAGCCATGAACCGGATTTTTGACGGGCTGGACGGAGCCCTTGCAAGAATTACAAAAATAAGTGATGCAGGAGGATTCCTTGATATCACATTGGATTTTATTTTTTATTCAGGAATTGTGTTTGCCTTTGCCTTAGCAGAACCTGAAGCTAATAGTATTTTTGCATGTCTCCTTATATTTTCCTTTGTGGGGACAGGTTCAAGCTTTCTTGCGTTTTCTGTTATGGCTGAAAAGAACAAAATAAAAAGTATAAAATATCCAAACAAATCACTATATTATCTGGGAGGACTCACAGAAGGTACTGAAACCATTTTTATCTTTATCCTGTTTTGTATTTTTCCTGATTTTTTTCCATGGCTTGCAATTATTTTTTCAGTCCTTTGCTGGTTGACTATTGTTTCAAGGGTGTATGTCGGATATACAATTTTAACGAGGTCAGCAAGCCCTGGTCAAAATTATGAATGAAGAACAGTCCTTGGTACAAGTGTTTCATTAAACGAAGCAGAAGTTCATTGGCGGCAATTTTTTTTAGAGTTAAAAGAAAGAGGGCTTTATGGCTGCAAAGGCATATCCAAGCCTCACTTCTTCCATTCTAAATAACTATCATGGAACATTTACATTGTTTGCCCCTGAAATAATATCTAAAAATTCTATTTTGATTATTGTTTTTGTGGTATGTTATTTGCATTTTTAATCAAATGAATAGAATTTAAAAATCAAAAAGAATAATTAATATTTACAGGAGGGAAAAGACATGGAATTCGGATCAGTCGATGAAGTACTGGATTTTGCACTTGGAAAAGAAAAAGAAGCAGTGGAATTTTATTTGTCTCTGGCAAAAGAAGCAAACCAGGATTCTTTAAAAAAAACCTTTGAAAGTTTTTCAAAAGAAGAGGAAAAACATGTTTCTCTTCTTTCAGATATGACAGCCAATAAAGAGAAAATAGATTCTTATAAGTTTGAAAAAGTTACAGACCTTAAAATAAGCGATTATATGCTGGAAACAGAATATGAAACTGGTATGCCAATGGCTGAAATCCTTAAGCTTGCCATGAAAAGAGAAGAAAAGGCAGTCCTTCTTTATACGGCTTTAGGAAACCATACAGATGATGAACAGGCAAAAAAGGTTTTTAATATTCTTGTACAGGAAGAATCAAAGCATAAACTTGCCCTGGAAACAATGTATGATGATTATCTTGGTGATCAGGATAATTAGATTTTTAAAATCGTTAAATAAATCATATTTATTGGAATAGGATAATACTAAAAGGGCTGAACAATTCAGCCCTTTTTAAATTTGAACGGGCATGAATAATTGTAAAGGGGGATTGAGCCATGGATTTTGAGCAAATAATATCTGATAGACGCGCGGTGAATTTTTTTAACCCTGACAAAAAAATTGACCCTGATCTTATCAAAAAGATGGTTGAACTTGCTGCAAAAACCCCTTCTTCCTTTAATCTCCAACCCTGGAACCTTATTGTTTTAACTGATAAACAGGACAAATTAAGGCTCCAGTCCTGTGCAATGAATCAGCCCAAGGTTAGTGAAGCTCCTGTAACAATGATTGTTCTTGCAGACAATGAAGGTTTTAAAGAAGGGAATAAGACTGTTGAACAAGTATTTCAGGAAAATATCAAATCAGGTTCCATGACAGAAAAACAAAGAGACTGGTTTAAAAAAGTCAGAACCAATCTTTATGGTAAAGATGAGCTTATTACCAGGGCTTTTTCCTGCAAAAACACAGGCTTTTTTGCCATGGCACTTATGCTTGCTGCAAAAAGTCTTGGCATAGACAGCCATCCCATGGACGGGTTTAATCATGATAAAGTTGTCAAAGAATTTAATATTCCTCAAAATTATTATATTCCTCTATTGATATCCTTTGGGTATTTTGATGAGACCAAAACCCTTTCTAAACCAAAATGGCGTAAAACTTATAACGATATACTAGTAAATTTTAATTAAGTAATTTAAGGAAAACCTGATGCCTGGAAAAAAGAAATTAAAGATAATGTCGTGGAATGTCAATGGATTAAGAGCTGTTATGAAAAAAGGTTTCTTAGAATTACTAAAAGACCTTGACCCGGATATTTTACTTCTCCAGGAAACTAAATTACAGGAAAATCAGCGAACTGATGAAATGATAAATATCCCTTCCTATGAATCTTTCTGGGCATATTCAACAATTAAAAAAGGTTATAGCGGAGTCGCAGCTTTTTCCAGAATCAAACCTGAAAAAATAATAACATGCTTTGGAAAATCAAAATTTGATGGGGAGGGACGAATAATACAATTGGATTATAATGGATTTATACTTTTTAATGTTTATTTCCCCAATGGTCAGATGAGTGAAGAAAGGCTTCAATATAAGCTTGATTTTTTCAATTGGTTTTTAGAATATACCAATAAATTAAAAGATCAGGGTAAAAGTATTATTATAACTGGTGATTTTAATATTGCTCACAATGAAATAGATTTGAAAAACCCGGGACCAAATTCCAAGCGCTCAGGATTTTTAAGGATTGAAAGGGATATACTGGACACAATGATGGATTTTGGATATGTAGATACATTCCGATACCTTCACCCGGAACAAGTAAAATATTCATGGTGGTCTTATAGATTTAATGCCAGAAAAAACAATGCCGGGTGGCGCATTGATTATTTTTTTGTGACAAAAGACTTAATGGAAAAAAACAATAATACACCTGATATCAACCGGGCATTTATTGATAATACTGTTTTGGGTTCAGACCATTGTCCTGTGGGAATTGAACTCCAGTTATAAGCTGATTACATGGTTGTTAATTTTAAAAATATTCAGCTACCAAAGCCATCCAAAGAATATGAAATACATTATCAACAATAATATACCCCAACGATTGATTTGTTTTTTCCTGAAATTTTTTGGTTAATCTGCAAAACCATGCTACAAAATTGGTTCTGTCTTGTAAAAAATGCTGGAGAGCAATTAAAAATAGTTGTGTCCAGTTCAATTTAGTAAATAAAAATGGAACCATATATGTAATTACATGAATAAGGCAGACAAATGTTTTTTTCTTTTTGTTGATAACCATCCAGTCATTTTGAAGAAGAAAATCACCTGTCAAGTGAGCATATATCCAATGTATATTAAATCCAAGCATCCTCAGTTCCTATTTAACCATTGATTTAAGAGTTTGTTTATCTATTATTTAATTTTTGATTCTACAGTTTTTTTCAGTTTACTGCCAGTATTTTTACCTGTAATAACCAGAT
>CAZTEM010000091.1:0-13051 GCA_964612755.1 uncultured Desulfobacterales bacterium
TTTTGGGCTGCAATTTATGCCCTCAGGGGGTCAATTTTAGGCTACCAAAACTAGCTTGGATATGAACATTAAGGACAAAAAGGATCAGGAAACGGTAATTTCTTTTCTTGATGCTTTTATTAAACACAGAAAATTTGAAACTTCTGCCTGATATTAACCCTCTAAATTGCTTTAATTTAAAATTACTGCGACAATATATTCCGGCAGACATTTGCAAAATCTTCAGGATAATGCCCATTGATGTATCTAAGTTGTGCTTCACTAAACGCACCCGGTGACATTGGAATTTTAGGCAAAAATGAATAAATAAGCTGCTGATCATGGTCAGAATTCAAATCAAAACGTTTGGAAAATTCAATGGAAGTAACCATTCTTGCTCCAAGCGCCTCAAGGGTTTGGATGCTTGTTAAAATTGCTTTATCAATGGATCTCCTCATTTTTATATCTGCTTCTAATATATTCCCGCATTGTTTTTTGGGCATTAGCTGGAGCTCAAACTGGGAAGTTTGTGCTTTTGGTACAAAAAGAACAACAAAATCATCTTCAAAGACTATTAAATTGGAATCTTTTAAAGAATTATTATCTGTTCTTGTGTTGGATTTAATGGCTGAAAGATAATTTTTAAAAAATCCCCTGCCGGTTTTTTTTCTATAAGAATTAACAAATTTTTCCATTAAATCGCCTGAAGAATAACAAGGCATGAGTTCAAGATCATGTTCCGGAATATGATCTTTCTTTACATATTTTGGAATCATTGCATATTGCTGGTGTATCTGCTGGTGGGACGCATGGAGGTTATAACCTGAATGGCTGAATCCAAATCCATAATTCCATCCCCATAAAGATCTGTTAAATTCAAGTTCTTTAGTATTTTTCAAAAGCTTTGATACAATTTCTTTGCGTAAATGCTCAAGCATGTCAGATGAAAAAGATTTTCTAATATCTGTTTGAGGCAGGACAATATCAAGCTGCTCTGCAAGCCTTATATATGTACGTTGATAATAAAGAAACCGCATTGCTTCCATGTCACTTAGCACAAGGTTCTTTGCTCTATATCTTATGCTATCATCTGCCATATTTGCAGCAAAATGTCCCCAGGGAATATATGAATTCCTCCTGAGATACTCAAACACGTGGGTTTTATTATCAATATGCTGATCTGCTGTTATCTCGCTTGTTCCCTGAATTCCTGGAATAAGTACCATTGATTTTTTATAGACATCGGGAAGACAAGGGTTATTTGCAATAATTTCAAACAAAACATGATCTTTAATATCAGGAATAGATATATTATTTTTATCTTTTTTAAATACCAGATTTATTGGAATTTTATTGTCTTTATCAAATACAAATTTACAAATTGTATTTGCAAGTAAAACAAGTTCATCCGGGTCTGTGGAAGATTCTGCAATGGCTATACGCATGGGGCGGGGCAATGCTTTAATAAGGTCAATAATTTCATCTTCTGAAATAGTTTTTTTGTTTAACCAGTTTTTTATGCTTTCTTTAAAAGAACATGATTCTTTTTTCTCTATTCTAATCAGATCAGGTCTTTTTGCATTGGTATCAGCCCATTTTGAATTTATATAAGTTGTACCGCGAAAGGGAAAAGGGTTTGGAATCTCATAAATAATATCAGCATTTTTTTCTTCAACATCATTCAAAGGAAAATTGATTTTATTGAAAATTTCATCCCCTGTATCAAGGGACCCTATTTTGGAAACAAAATCCTTTTCTCTTAAATTTTGTATTTTGAATCGGGGGTTATGAATTCCATAAATAAATTTACCTTCTTTTGAGACACAGGTTCCCGGGAAATTTTCATTGGGAATAGCCATGATTTACACCCCCATTATAATATCTCCTGTTTTTTCTGTTGAATAGCCTCCAAGAGCCATAATTCTTTCTTGGAATACAGGAGTTTTTATGGTCTTAAGTAATACCTGAATCTTATCTGTATGGAAAAATCTGTCCGGGATAACCAGATCATATTCTTCTGTAATAACAGAAATAAAATCAAGGTTTAGTGCAATAGCTGCTGCATTTATGCCAAGCCCTGCATCTGCCCTTCCTGACAATACATCAACTGCAACAGACATGTGTGTATATTCCTCATTTTCATAGCCTGTTATTTTATCAGAGGAAATCCCCATCTGATCAAGTTTATAATCAAGAAGAATTCTTGTACCGGCTCCTGCCTGACGATTGATAAAACTAATATCTTTTCTTGTGAGGTCTTTTATCCCCTTAATATTTTTTGGATTATTTTTTGCAATAATCAAACCCTGTTCCCGCATAACAAGATTTATAAGCCATACTTTTTCACCTTTTAAATATTTGTCAATATAAGAGATATTATAGGACCCGTCTTCAGGATCAAGCAGATGTGCTCCTGCCATATGGCATACGCCTTTCTTAATAGCCATGAGCCCGCCCATGCTTCCCACATGGCTTGAAGATATGGAAAATTCCTTATTATCTTTTCTTATCTGATCTGCAAGCAGATCAAGTGTATTATCATGGGAACCGGTTATGACAATTGTTTTTTCTATTTCGCTTAAAGGTCTTAAAAGCTCTGCATCAATTGTTTCGGTTTCCAGGACTCCCTCGCTATTAGAAGGTATTCTTATAATTCCGTCAGCTTCTGTTAATGTAGTTATGCTGCCAGAACCTCTTGGAAGCTGGGATGCAATAAATTTTCCATCAACCATACCTATTTTCATTCTTATGAATTCTTCCTGACCAAGTTTAGAACTTATCTTTCTTGCAGGTTTAACTTTCACAATATTTCTTGTGTCGGTTCGAAATTTCTGCATTTCAGCAAGCAAAGGCCCTGCAAATTGTTCAAAGGCAACAATGGCTGATACTGGATAGCCCGGAATGCCAAATACAGGAGTATGGGATATTTTTCCAAACAATACAGGTTTACCTGGCATCATTGTAACACCATGTACAAAAAGCTCACCAAGGTCTGAAATAACAGGTTTTGCAAAATCCATGGAACCGGCAGACGAGCCGCCAATAATCATGACCACATCATATTCATTACTTGAACATGCTTGTTTTACAGCAAGCTTAATTTTTTCAAGATCATCCTTTAACATTGTATGCCGTTCAAAATCTGCTCCAAACCTCTTGCAAAGATGACCAAGAACCGTGGAATTTGACTCAATTACATCTCCGGGTTTAAGTATATCGGTTTTAATATCTTCCCATTGTTTTAATTCCGAACCCGTGGGGATAATTAAAACCCTGGGTCGTTTATGCACCTTAACCTTAAAAATACCTCCGGACAAAAGAGCTCCCATGGAATAGGCATCTACTTTGTGCCCTCTTGGGAATAAAAGTTCTGTTGCAACGATATCTTCCCCCATTTTTCTTACATTCTGCCATGGAAAAACAGGATTCTCAATTTCGATATTTAAATCATCAATAATATTAAGATTTTCTATCATGATAACTGCATTGGTATTTTCCGGCATAACATGCCCTGTATTTATCCAATATACATCTTTATTTATTACGAGATTTTTAGGATTATCAGGGTTGGCACCAAATGTTATTTCCGCATTAACAGCAATCCCATCCATTGCTCCTGCATGAAAATTTGGTGAAGATGTCCTTGCAAAAACAGGCTCTGCAAGAACTCTTTCAAAACAGTCCACAGTATTTATGTCTTCTACAGGCATGACCAGATTCTCAAAATTATCAAACAGAATTTTTTTTGCCTGATCAATGCTTTTCATGTCAAGATATACATTTCGTTTCATTTTATATTCTCATTTTTAATTAATTTAGAATTATAAGGGTATTATATTAACCTTGGAACCTTTTTCAAGTCCTTCAACATTTTCTCCTATTTCAAGCAGCCCATCTGCCTGTACCATTGTTTTTATAAGTCCTGATTTCCCAAGTACAGGTTCTGCAAATAATATGTCACCTTTGTTTACAAGGCGCACCCTGACAAAATCCTGACGTCCCTGGGTGGAGGCTACATTTCGTGATAATTTTGCAGAAATTAAAAATTGGTCGTCCCCAGATTTTGCAGCTCCTTTTAATTTATTTAAAAAAGGAAGAACAACTATTTTAAAAACAACCATGGCAGAGACCACCTGACCAGGAATGCCCCATAAAGGTTTGTTGCCGACTTTTGCAAATATTGTAGGTTTACCCGGGCTTATGGAAATACCATGGGCTAAAATTTTAGAATTTTCAATCCTGTTTATAACATCAATGGTAAAATCCCTTGCTCCAACAGAGCTGCCACCGGAAATTAAAATCATATCTGTTTCTTTAACTGCTTTTTTACATGTTTCAAATAAGGCATCTATATCGTCTTTTATTATTCCATAGAGTTTTGGTACACAGCCTGCTTCTTTTACAAATCCTGCAAGGGTATATGAATTTATATCACGTATTTGTCCGGGGCATGGAGTTTCAGTCACAGGCACAACTTCGTCTCCTGTGGAAATTATTCCAACGCAAGGTCTTTTAAAAACTTCAAGTTCAGAATATCCTAACGCTGCTGCAAGTCCTGCTTCAGGAGGGCGAATTTTCAAGCCCTTTTGTAAAACAATTTCATTCTTAGCAAAATCTTCAGATGAGTCAATTACATGCTGTAGAGGAGCTACACTTTTATAGATTTCAACTGAAGTTTCATCAATTGTTTCAGTATGCTCAACCATAACAACACTATCTGCTCCCCTGGGCAGCATCCCTCCCGTAGAAATTTTTGCAGCAAATCCTGACTTAAGGGAAAAATCCGGGACCTGCCCCATATTCACCTGACCTGCAATCTCCAGCCATGCAGGGTTTGATTCACTCGCTCCAAAGGTTGATTTGGAAATAACTGCATACCCATCCATTGTGGCACGCCTGAAACCCGGGATATCCATTGAGGCTTTTATATCCTCTGAAAGTATTCTTGACTGGGCATCAAGCACAGAAACAACTTGAGTTTCCACACAAGAAAATTCCGATAAATTCTCCATAACCCGGCTAAGGGTTTTTACATTAAAAAAATGATCCATTATAGAATCTCTTTCAAACGCTTCATTGCTTGTTCTACATTTTCATGGCTATTAAACGCACTAATTCTGATATAATTTTCACCGCATTTACCAAAACCTGCTCCTGGAGTGCAAACAACTGCTGCCTCGGAAAGAAGAAATTGGAAAAAATCCCATGATTGCCTTTTTCCGCCATCTATCCATATATATGGAGAACTGCCTCCGCCAACATAATCAAATCCTAGAGAATCAATGGTCTTTGTAATAATATCAGCATTTTTAAGATAATATGATATTAATTCTTTTGTTTCTTTTTGCCCCTGATCAGAATACACAGCTTCAGCTGCTTTCTGAACAGGATACGAAACACCATTAAATTTTGTGTTCTGCCTTCTTGTCCAGAGTGAATAAAGGGAAATTTTTTCATTATTCTCATTATAAATCATACATTCTTCAGGAACTATTGTGGCAGCACATCTGGTTCCTGTAAACCCTGCGGTTTTTGAAAAACTTCTAAATTCAACAGCAACTTCTTTTGCGCCTTTAACTTCAAAAATAGAATGGGGAGAATCATCCCTGATAAAAGCTTCATAGGCTGCATCAAACAAAATCAAAGCTTTATTTTCCCTTGCATAATCAACCCATTGTTTTAAATATTGTTTTGAAGCAGTCGTCCCAATGGGATTATTGGGAAAGCAAAGGTAAATAAGATCAAGTTTGACATTTGGTATTTCAGGTAAAAAATTATTTTCTTTTGTACATTCCAGATAATGAATCCCCTGATATCTGCCATTTTCATATATACCGGTTCTACCTGCCATCACATTAGAGTCAAGATACACTGGATATACAGGATCAGGAATACCAATTTTAATATCATTGGCAAAAAGTTCCTGGAAATTTGCCGTATCGCATTTTGAGCCATCACTTACAAAAACTTCATCTGGACTTATTGGTGCACCCCTTTTTTGGAAATCTTTTTCAGCAATTGCCTCCCTTAAAAAATCATAACCTGAAGAAGGACCATATCCTCGAAAGCTTTCTTCCCTGGACATTTCATCCACTCCATGATGAAACGCCTTAATGCATGCATCAGGCAAGGGTTTGGTTACATCACCTATTCCCAATTTAATAATTTTTTTATCCGGGTTTTCCTGTTCAAAAGCTTCAACTCTTTTTGCAATATCCGCAAACAAATAAGATGCCTGAAGTTTATTATAATTATCATTAACTTTTATCATATATTTATCCTCTAAATTATTTTCTAAAATTTATAAACACCAATCTATACAAATAACACATAATTTAATTTTTTAAAGTCTTTTTTGAACAATAATTCAACTATTATATCAGTCAGCAGTCTTTGATATAATTGCCTTAAGATAGGGTGGAAGGAGGTCATATACCTCTGTAGGATTTTTTACACTTCTATTGCTGTCAACCTGGATAGATTTATCAATACTATTACTGCCGGCATTAACAGGATCGGGTTTTTTCTTAAGAGTTACCTGGTTTGTATCGGTAAAGGGAAGAATTAATGGACCTTCTGAATGAAGCACATAAGCAAGTTGACCATTTTTTAAATATACAATACTTCCGGGAGGGTAAATTCCAATACTCTTCACAAAGGAATGAAGAATAAGCTGAAGTAATCTGTTTTTCTTGGCATAGGTTCTGAAAAGGTCAGTTACAACATTAATCTGGTTAAAAGCCTCTTTATAAGATCTTTTTGAAGTCATTGCATCAAAGATATCTGCAAGCTTACATATTTTAACATAAATTGGTATCTCATTAAAATGAATCCCTTCAGGATAACATCGTTCCTCGTTCTCAAATAATGGACCATGGTGATATCTTATGATATTTTTCAAATATGAATTTTTTACTTTATTTTCTTCAAGTATAAACATTCCATATTCATAGGAATGCTTTTTTACTTCTTCAAACTCTTTTTCACTAAGTCTGCCTTGTTTATTAAGAATATTTTCAGACACCATGACTTTCCCAATATCGTGGAGGAAAAAGCCCAGGGATATATCGCTCAAATCATCTTTCATAAAAAGTCTGAAACAATCTGTCTCTTTTCCTTTTCCCTTGGGAAAGGATGCTAATGCCTTTTGATTTTCAGCCTTTAAAAAATCATTTACAAAGGTGGAGAACTGCTTATTAAACCTGTTTAAAATTGCTGTGCCAATGGCACAGACATTAACAGAATGATTGTATAGGTAATCATCATAGGAAAACAATTCTTTTGTAAGAAAAGAAAAAGCATTATCTGTCTCAGTTAAAAAATTTACCAAATCAGAGACATTATCTTCAACCTCGTTATAATCAAATTTACCGCCTGTCTCTCTTATATCAGTAAGAACTTTTTTTACATTTTTTTTAGCTTCAGCATATTTAACTTCAGCGGTTTTTTTTACTTCTTCTATTTCATAAAGTTTTTTTTCTATTTCGCCGGCACCAGGGTTAAAGGATAATCCTGTATCAACAGATCCGTCTGATTCAATAGAGCCGGACGAATCAAAATCTATCTGGTTGCCATCATTATCCCAGATTCCACTGCCCCCGCCTGAAGTTATGGTAATTGAGCTAACCCCGTTATCTTTTATGATTTCAAGGGTCTTAGTAGTTTCCACAAGAAAATCCTTATCAAGGAGCAATATTCCACTCGCATTATACACATCAATACCGGTCTTAATACGACCGCCATTTGATACAATCTGTATCAAATCATCAATATTCAGGCGACTGGTGGCTACCACTTGTCCTCCTTTAAATAATTCCATGCATGCTGAGCAAGATTCACAAACTCCTTCACATTAACAGTTTCACCTCGTCGTACAGGGTCTATAGCAGCTGCGGTTAAAATTTTTTCTGCATCTTCCCTGTTAATTGACAAATCTTCTCCTGCAAGGGAATTTTTCAAAGTTTTTCTTCGTTTGGAAAATGCTGCTTTAATAACAGTAAAAAGAAATTTTTCTTTTTCGTAAGAATAATCTTCTAAATCGAAAAACGATATTTCAACAACCCTTGATTGCACTTTAGGTTTTGGAAAAAAAAGATGAGGTTTGATATCTGCAACAGGCTGTACATCTGCGCAATACTGCATCACAGCAGACAATCTGCTATAATCTTTTGTGCCGGGCATCGCTGTTATCCTGTTAGCAAGCTCCAATTGAAACATAAGATACGCCTTATTAATTAAATCTCTTTTTTCGATAAGTCTAAAAAGTATTTGTGATGATATATTATAAGGAAGATTTCCGATTATTACAAGTTTTTTCCCAGGTTCACCAATTATTTTTTCAATGTCTACTTTCAGAATATCTTTATTGATAATTTCAATATTATCCTGACCCGATTTGAAAATTTCTTCTTCAAGCAAATCAATCAACCTATAATCTTTTTCTATAGCATAGATTTTTTTTGCTCTTTTAGCAGCTTCTATGGTCAAAGCGCCCAGACCTGCACCTATTTCCAATACTATATCATCCTTATCAATCTTAGCTCGTTCAACTATCATATTAGCAGTTTGTTCACATGCGAGAAAATTTTGTCCTAAATCCTTCTTGGGAAAAATTTCTTTTTTCCTGAGAAGCCTTGCAGGCAGAGTCATTGATTATTCCTTATTTTTATCTTTTTATTTTTTTGAAATTACTACTTGACTTTCTTTTGTATTGTAAGTTAAAAATATAAATATACTTCAATAAGCTATATTGTTCAACTGGTATTATTTTGTATTTAAAAATTTAATATGGAAATGGCTGATATTATTGGTGATATATTATTTCACTTTCCTATTTTGTTTGATAATAATTAATGGAGGGTTATCATGAGCGATCATTTTGGACAAGGCATAAACTTCGATGGGTTTTTAAAATCCTTTTTAAACAGATTTGATATTCCATCCGGAGCCCAGATTAGAGATATAAACAACCGTCTTGATAAAATCGAAGGTCTTTTTTTTAAACAAGAGGCAGAAAACAAAAACCATAGAAAAAAAACCAAAGCAAAAACTAAAAGTGCTGCTGCCGAAGTAATCGATTTTATCGGGAAATATCCTGAGGGAGTCAGCTTTAAAGAGATTAAGGCAAATACCCGGTTTAATGATAAAAAGCTACGAAATATTATATACCGCCTTGATAAAATCGAAAAAATCGAAAAAGTAAAACGTGGAATATATAAACTGATTTAACAACTTATTATTTTAATATTTCCTTAGGAAGAATCTGTATGAAAATAAATGACCGTGTCCACGGATATCTAGTAAAACGTGTTGAGAACCTCATAGAACTTGATTCAAAATTAATTGAGCTTGAACATGAAAAAACCGGTGCAAAACACATACATATAAAAAACAACGATAAAGAAAACACCTTTGCCATATTATTTAGAACTATTCCTGAAGATTCCACTGGAGTTGCCCATGTTTTAGAACATACTGTTTTATGCGGCTCTAGAAAATTTAAAGTAAAAGATCCTTTTTTTTCCATGCTCAAAAGAGGTTTATCCACGTTTATGAATGCTTTTACATCGTCTGACTGGACAATGTATCCCTTTAGCACGCAAAATTTAAAAGACTATTATAACCTTGCAGATGTATATATGGACGCAGCTTTTTTCCCAAATATTGACGAATTGAGTTTCAAACAAGAGGGGCACCGCCTGGAACTTGTTCAGACTAAAGATAAAAAAGAACTTGTCTACAAGGGTGTGGTCTACAATGAAATGAAAGGAGCAATGTCTTCTCCTTCGGAAATTCTTGGTCGATCAATTTTGCAAGTTCTATATCCAGACACAACATACAGCAATAATTCAGGAGGAGAGCCGTCTGAAATCCCAAAACTTACTTTAGAAAAACTTAGAGCATTTCACTCAAAATTTTATCACCCTTCAAACGCTTTTTTTTATACTTATGGCTCATTCAGCCTGGAAAGCACTCTTAAGTTTATAAATGAAAAAGTCCTTTCTGAATTTACTAAAAAAGAAATGGACACAAGGATCTCTTCCCAGCCGCGTTGGGATACACCTCGAAAAGCCACTTATTACTATCCTCTTTCTAAAGAAGAAAACCCTAAAAAAAAATATCAGGTCTGCCTTGCATGGCTTACTGCTGATACACGCAATTTTTTTGAAGTGCTTGTGTTAATTATTATCGAACAAGTTTTGATAGGAAATGCAGCATCTCCACTAAGAAAAGCCTTGATTGATTCCGACATTGGTTCAGATTTGTGTGATGGGACAGGATTTGATTCAGGCATGAGGGACACTTTATTTTGCTGCGGACTCAAAGACATTAAAAAAGATTCTATTAAAGATGTAGAATCCATTATATTCAAGACTCTTAAAGACCTTGTAAAAAAAGGAATTGATAAAAAACTGATTGAGTCTGCCATCCACCAGATTGAATTTTCCAAAAAAGAAAAAACAAACACTCCCTATCCTTTTGGGATTAAATTATTCTTCAGCTTCTCAGGGACATGGATACATGAAGGAGACCCTGTAAATTGCATTGAATTTGACAAAGACCTTGAAAAATTCAAAAAATTAGTAAAAGAAGGCAATTTTTTAGAAAAAAAGATAGAACAATATTTCATAAACAACCCCCATAGAGTTTTATTTACCCTTGCTCCTGATCAGGAAATGGAGCAAAAAGAAGTAGAGCGTACTAAAAAAGAGCTTGATGAAATATTTAAAAAAATCAAACAGGAAAAAACAAAAAAAACCCTTGAAAAAATTATTAAAGATGCAAAAGACCTATCACTTCTCCAGGAAAAAGAAGAAGACCTTTCTTCTCTTCCCTGCCTTGAGATTGCTGATATACCTCCTGATATTGAAAAAATTGCTCCGGATACCATCTCCGGAATATCCAATCTTACCTGTTATGAAAAACCAACATCAGGCATTCTTTATTTTACCTGCCCTGCTGGTTTAGGCAATGTCAAAAAAGAACTTGTTCCACTGATTCCATTTTTCAGCAGAGCATTTATCAATTCAGGAACAAAAAAAAGAAATTATGCTGAAATGGCAGAGCTCATGGATCTTTATTCAGGAGGAATTTCCATTTCACCTTTTATTGGAACAAAATTTTCTAAAAAACTTGATTATCTTTCCTTTCTTTCTTTTCAGGGCAAGGCTTTGGATAGAAACATTGAAAAACTTTTTGACATTTTAAAAGAATTTATAGAACAAGTTGAATTTTCTGATATTCAAAGGATCAAACAACTTTTATATCAATCAAGAGCTCAATTTGAATCGGCAATTGTGGGGAACGGGCATAGATACGCGATGTCCCTTGCTTCACGAAGCCTGACTTACAGCTCAAACTTAAATGAAATCTGGAGCGGAATAACCCAATATAAATTTATTCAGGATCTAATAAAAAAAATAGAAGATAAAGACTATGATTTTGATAAACTCTCAGCTGATCTTAATACCATCTCAAAATCAGTGTTCCAGCAAAACAATTTAAAGCCTGCTGCAATTGGTGGAAAAAATTCTCTCCTTATTGCTGACAATAGAGTAAAAGGCATTAACACTTCTCTAACCAGTGGTGCAGGAGATGGGTTTAAGCCCATTGATATTGACAGGGATTTAGAACTATCCCACGAGGGCTGGGCTACCAATACTTCTGTTTCTTTTACTGCGCAGTCGTTTAAAACAGTACGTATTATCCATGAAGATTCTCCGGGTCTTGCTGTTATCTCCAGACTTATGAGATCTCTTTACCTGCATAGGGAAATTAGAGAAAAAGGCGGTGCTTATGGAGGATTTGCCATGTATAATTCTGAAAATGGTATTTTTTCCTTTGCTTCTTACAGAGATCCAAATATTAAACGCACCATTGATATTTATAAAAAAGCAGGCGAATTCATCAGAAAAAACAAGTCTTATTCTGATGATGACATTAAAGAAGCAGTGCTTCAGGTTTGTGCTGATATTGACAAACCGGAAACACCGGGTCCTGCTTCTATTAATGCTTTTTACAGAAGCATTGTAGGGCTTTCCGACGAAATACGCATGAATTTCAAACAAAAACTCCTTGGAATAACAAAAAACAAAATAAAAACAATTGCTGACAAATACTTTGATCCAAAATTTTGTAAAGACAAAAGCATTGCAATAATTTCTAATAAAACAATGCTTGACAAGGCAAATAAAGAATTTCAAAAGGAGGGGAAATCCTTAAAAATAAATAAAATTTAATATTAAAATATCAAAACAAAAAAGGTCTTGATAAAATATCAAGACCTTTTGATTTCTGGTAGGCACGAGCAGGCTTGAACTGCTGACTTCTACCGTGTCGAGGTAGCGCTCTACCAACTGAGCTACGCGCCTTTAAGTGTATTCTTAAATATCATTTCAAGAGATATCTGTCAAGTTTTTGGAGATTAATAAAATGGCTGTTCAATCATATTGTAAGTGTTTAACAATAATATTATCTTTTATATTTATAATTCCTTATTCTGTTTTTGCTGAAAAAGTAAAACCTTTAAATCCAGATTGTGATGTATGTCCCGTTGTCATTGCCTATGAAGGAGATGAAGCAAAAAATATCCTGGGAGAAAAAATAAAGCAGCAAATATTAAAATTAAGCAAAATGCAAAAAAAAGTCTTAAAAATTGATTTAGATGGCATTAAGCCTGTCGGATCAGAACATGATAATAATAAAGGCTATGAGCTAATTGTATACACATACCCCCACTTAATATCAATAAGCACAGTTCAGGACTCTTCCAATATTAAAATACAAACAGATTATCAATCATTAAAATCAAATATGGATATTAATAAATGGTCTCCAAAAATAGAATTAATGCCTTCAAATGATTTAGCAATCGATAGAGAAGACAGCCTTGAAACTGCCTGGAGCAAAATGAGATTAAGTATTATTTATAGCTATATTAATAATAATATTGATCATCGAAAGTGGGACAATGCCTTTAAAAAATTTTTAGGCAATATTATATCTCTTGCCACGGATCAATAGCCTTTTACAATATAATTAATTTTTAAAAAATAATGCCTTGATTATGACA
>CAZTEM010000092.1:0-12940 GCA_964612755.1 uncultured Desulfobacterales bacterium
TATCTGCTTTGTTCATATATATTGACCGAGAATTGCTGTCAATATCTCTGGACATTGATTATAAACTTGACTTTTTTCGCATATTCCTGTCATATAAAAAGAGTTATTACTATCTTTAATATTATTTAAAAATATTATCAAAGCAAACAGGGCTTATGCGCATTGTTCAACAAAATTTCGTAGAGAACTCTATTGCCTCATCAGCAGTGCAGACTATCGGCTTTGCAATGTTATTTTTTGTTCCAAAAACCATTCAATTCCATCCTGCAAAAAGTCCAATAGTAATTGCAATATTTTCAATCATAACCATTGCAAAACTCTTTATGATCTTTTTTTCTAAAGGTCGAAAAATTGAAAACGCAATAACTTTTGCTCTAATCATAATGTCTGGCGCTTTGTGGTCCACCATTTTATTGATAGAACTTTTAGCACAACCAGTATTAAATCCTCTTATAATAGTAATACTTATCTTCCTGACCATGGTTAATAGTGCTGCTTCCTTTGTTTTATACAAAAGACCATGTTTGAGCATTATCTACCTGATTGTTCTCCCAGGATTATCAACATTGTATATATTTATTTTTCTTACGGAAATGAATATCATCATTGGGTCCTTCATGCTTATCGGGACATTTTTCCTGGCAGTATATGAAAAAACATATTATAGAAGTTGGAAAAACTTTTTAATAGCAAAAGAGAAAAATGAAGTCCAGGCAAAAGAACTTGAACAAATTAAAATAGCTATTGATAATACAAGCGATGCTGTCAGCATCTTTTCCCATAATGGAGAACATTTTTACCAAAATAAAGCATTTACAAAAATGTTCGGGTATTCTGAACATGAAGCTGTAAAATTACGCCCTAAAGATCTTTTTAAAGACATCTATGATGCAAAAAAAGTCTTCAGCACAATTATGGCAGGGAATAAATGTGCCATGGAAATTGAAATGGTTTCAAAAACAGGGCAAAACTTCCCAGTTGATTTCAGAGCAAATGCCATAAAAATTGAAAAGGGCAAAATCTTAAGTGTTATAAGCATCTATACAGATATAACCCAACGTAAAAAAGCTGAAGAGCAGCAATTGGAAGCTCAAAACTTTCAGGCAAGAATCCTTGATACTGCTGCCACAGCCGTTTTTACTATTGATACTGATCAAATTATAACAAGTGTTAATCGTGAATTTAGTTCCCTTACAGGTTTCAGTGAAGAAGAATCCATTGGTAAACATTGTCATTTTTTACGATGGATGCCTCGCTCAGATGATTGCAGTCTGTACAATGGTAAACATATAGAACCAATTCTGCATAAGCAAAGCACTATTCTCACAAAGGATAATAAAAAACTTACCATTATCAAAAACGCAACTCTTCTACATGATAAAGACGGAAATATAGCAGGGGGTATTGAATCTTTTATTGATGTAACAGAACTTGTAAAAGCCCGTGAGCTTGCAGAAGAAATGAACGATCAATTGGAAAAAGCTGTGGCAAGGGCAAACCAGATGGCAATGGAAGCTGAAATGGCTAATATTGCAAAAAGCGAATTTCTTGCAAATATGAGCCATGAAATCCGTACGCCCATGAATGGTGTCATAGGCATGACACATCTTCTGCTCAGCACCCCTTTAAATGAAGAGCAGAAGGAATTTACCGAAACAATACAAAACAGTGGAGAGGCTCTGTTAAGTATCATCAACGATATACTTGATTACTCAAAGATTGAAGCTGGCAAATACGAACTTGAAAATATTGATTTTGACCTGAGATTAACAATGGATAAACTCAATGACCTTGTATCAATAAAAGCCCATGAAAAAGCATTGGAATTTATTTGCATAATAGATTATCAAATCCCGTCTTTATTAATTGGCGACCCTGGACGACTGCGCCAGATATTAATTAATCTGACAGGGAATGCAATCAAATTCACAGATCAAGGTGAAATAGTAATACGGGTTTCCCTGAAAAGGGCTGAGGCAAACTCTGTAACCCTTAAATTCACTGTTTCAGACACTGGAATTGGCATACCAGAAGATCGCATAAACACAATTTTCCATTCATTTTCCCAGGCTGACAGCTCAACCACCCGCAAATATGGAGGCACAGGTCTTGGGCTAACCATTTCAAAGCAGCTTGCAGAAATGATGGGCGGCAAAATGGATGTAACAAGTGAACAAGGCAAAGGATCACAATTCTGGTTTACTGCAGATTTCAAAAAACAAAAAGGAAATGCCCTTACAACACGAGCAAATACCTTACAAAAAACACAAAACCAGCGTGTCCTTATCGTAGATGACAACACTACCAGCAGATCTTATTTAAAAGAACAATTAAAATTATGGGGATACAGTTATGATGAGGCTTCCAATGGGTTTGAGGCCTTGGAAAAGTTAAAAATTGCAATGACCCAAAATAATACGTTTAAAATAGCAATTATTGATATGCATATGCCTGGAATGGATGGTAAAACCCTTGGCAAAAAAATTAAACAGAACCCTGATTTACAAAAAACAAATTTGGTTCTTATGACCTCCATGGGAACAAGGGGAGATGCCAAACTCTTGAAAAAAATTGGATTTGCAGCATATTTAACCAAACCTGTAAAACTTTCCAGGCTTTCCGAATGCCTGGCGCTGGTATCAGACATAAAAGAACAAAATAAACTTAAACAAAATAAAAAAATTATTACTCAACATTCCCTTGCCGAAGAATGTAAAAATAATATGAGAATACTTATAGCAGAAGACAACCCCATAAATCAAAAAGTTGCCATGGCAACGCTTAAAAAACTTGGGTACCACGCTGATATAGTTTCCAATGGTAATCAAGTGCTTAAAGCATTATCAGAATCCCAATACGATATTATTATTATGGATTGCCAAATGCCTGAAATGGATGGATATACAGCCACACAAAAAATACGCACCATGGCGGCTGATTCAAAGATTAAAAACATTCCCATCATTGCAATGACAGCCAATGCAATGGAAGGAGATAAAAAAAAATGTATTGATGCCGGGATGAACGATTATCTTACCAAGCCTGTTAAACCTCAGGTTCTCTCTGACATGCTTCAAAAATGGCTGTTAAAATAAATATAGACAAAGGGGAAAAAATGAAACAAATCCTTATCAAGAGCTTTATTATTGGCTTTCTATTTGTGCTTGCAATCTCTTTTAATCCTTTTGTTTATGGTAAAACCAGTTCAAATAATATCATATCCTTAAAAAAGCAGGCAGCCTTAGGAAATATTAATGCTCAATTAAAATTAGGCCAAGCATATTATTATGGTGAAGGTGTCTTAAAAGATCCGTCAATGGCAAAGTTCTGGATCAGAAAAGCCTATGAAAACGGTTCA
The DNA here is from genome assembly GCA_964612755.1 of uncultured Desulfobacterales bacterium. Taxonomy (GTDB): domain Bacteria; phylum Desulfobacterota; class Desulfobacteria; order Desulfobacterales; family Desulfobacteraceae; genus JAIOSM01. The sequence goes on from CAZTEM010000092.1 coordinate 3,359, forward strand.
TCCCATGCCCATGATATATGGAACAATCTTGAATTATGGAAAATCCCTGATACCCCAGCATTTACAGCCCCCGTAACCAAAAAACAAAGTTCATCATGGTCAGAGCCTGTAACCGGTATGAAATTCATCCGCATTAAATCAGGATGTTTTTCCATGGGAAACGGGGCTAATTGTTCTTTGGCTCACAAAATCTGTGTTTCCGAATTCTGGATAGGTCAATATGAAGTTACCCAGAAAGAATACCAGAAAATAATGGGAACAAACCCCTCAAGATTTTATAATGATAACAATCCCGTGGAAAATGTTTCATGGGCAGATGCAATGGAATTTGTTTTAAGGCTGAATAAAAAAAATAATGATGATTATGAATTCAACCTGCCATCAGAAGCTCAATGGGAATATGCATGCAGGAACCTTGGAAAAAATAATGTCTTTCCCTGGGATAAAAATTTAACAAAAAATATGGCAAATTGCGGTAATTGTATCACAACCAAAAGCACAGACAATACAAGTTTACCTGTGGGCAGTTTCAAACCAAACAAATCAGGATTATTTGATATGGGTGGAAATCTTGCTGAATGGTGCTTAGACACCTATGAACAAAATGCTTATACAAATCCCGGCAAACTTGATAACCCTGACCCTGTGAACAAAAAAACCGGGTCAAGCCGTGTTGTGCGCGGAGGCAGTTTTGCAGACAATATTGATAAACTTAAATGTTGTGCCCGCAAAGGTGTTATCAAATTTATTAAAAGTGATTATATAGGTTTCAGGCTTGTGAGAAAAAAAATTGAGTAATCTCAGTAAAACTTATTTTTTCTATAAGGCTTTGACCAATGCTTGAAAGGAAAATAAAATAAATAGAATCTCCATCTCTTTTTTTATCCACCTTTAGTGCATCAACAATATCTTTGATATCCAGATTATGAGAAACAGGAAGGTTAAGGTCATAAAGCAAATTTGTTATTCTTTTTTGATCATTTCTCGTTATATAACCTTTCCTATGAGAAAATGCTGCTGCTGCAACCATTCCGAGGCTCACCGCATTACCGTGTCCCGGCTGAATAATTTTTTCAATTGCATGCCCCACAGTATGACCAAAATTCAATTTACGCCGCTGACCTGCTTCTTTTTCATCTTTTTCAACAATACTTGATTTTATTCTGATCGAATCTTTAACAAGTTGTGTTATTACTTTAGTATCAAGGCTCAATGCTTTTGCTTTATTTTGTTCAATAAATTCAAACATTGTATAATCTTCTATTAAGGCATGTTTTACAATTTCAGCAAATCCATTGGCAATTTCTTCTTTTGGCAGTGTGTCCAATAATTTAATATCACAGATAACAAATTCAGGCTGCATAAACACACCAACCATATTTTTAAAAGAATCAAAATTAACTCCGTTTTTCCCGCCCACACTTGCATCGACCTGGCTTAAAAGAGAAGTTGAAACAAATCCAAATCTCAAGCCCCTCTGGAATGTTGAAGCTGCAAACCCTGCAATATCACAGACAATACCCCCCCCTATGGCAAGAATAAAAGTCTGGCGGTCTGCTTTAAGCTCAATTAACTGCCTGTAAATTGACTCCACAGTGGCAAGAGTTTTAATGGATTCACCCATGGAAATAGTGATTATGGGAAAATCAGGAAAAATACCTGAATAATACCTTTTAACATTTTTATCAGTAATGATAATTGTTTTAACATCAGGGAGATATTGATCTATATTCTGAAGACGTTCATCAATATAGATGTTTGAACTCCCTGTTAATGCTTTAATATTAAAAACTTCCATTTTCTATTTATTGACCTGATACAAGGTTATGAATTTTTTCAATTTTATGCATACATTCTTCAAATTGAACAGGATACAAAGATTGGGCACCATCGCTCAATGCTTCTTTCGGTTTATGATGCACTTCAATCATAAGTCCGTCAGCACCTACAGAACTGGATGCACAGGCAAGGGGTATAACCTGATCTCTTATGCCGGCTGCATGGCTTGGATCAATAATAACAGGCAGGTGGCTTTCTTTTTTTGCTGCCATTACCACAGAAAGATCCAGGGTATTTCTGGAATGTTTCACAAAGGTTCTAATTCCTCTTTCGCAAAGAATAAGATTATGGTTGCCTTCTTCCATAATGTATTCAGCTGCCATTAACCATTCCTGCAATGTAGCTGACATACCTCTTTTTAAAACAATTGGTCTTTTTGACCTGCCTGCACGTTTTAAAAGGCTATAGTTTTGCATATTACGAGTACCGATCTGGACCACATCAGCATATTCTTCAACAATGCCAAAATTCTCGCAATCCATAGCCTCGGTTACCACGGGAAGATCTGTTTCTTCTCTTACCTTTGCAAGTATTTTAAGACCTTGTTCTCCAAGCCCCTGGAATGAATATGGGGAAGTCCTAGGTTTAAAAGCACCACCCCTGAAAAGCATTGCACCTGCTTTTTTAACAGCTTTTGCAATGGTTAAACATTGTTCCTCTGACTCAACAGCACAGGGTCCTGCAATAACTGGCATGGAACCATCACCAAAAGCTGCGTTACCCACTTTGATCACGGTATTATCTTTTTTAGTTTCACGACTTACAAGTTTATATGATTTTGTCACGGGAATAACTTCTTTCACACCTTCAAATTCTGCAAACAAACCTGAATCAACAGAACCTTTATTATGTAAAATCCCTATGGAAATCCTGTCTCCGCCCGGGATCGGTCGTGCAACATAACCTCGTTTTTCAGCAGCATCAACTACAGCTTTCACATGAGCCTCAGTTGCATCTTTTTTCATCACTATCAACATTAAAAACCTCCATTCTTTTTACTTAAAACAACATTAAACACCTAAAATTAAGCATGTAAAGAATCAAGCAATTAAAAAAGGGCTGAAGATTTTTCTCTTCAACCCCTGAAAACGAGAAGAGCTGAAGATTTAACCTGCAGCCCTTTTAACAATTAAACTCAAACTTTTATGTCAGACAGACAATAGACTGCAGGTATCCTGAAAAATCCAATAATAACGCCACCACCAATAAGATGATGAGTTAAGACCATTTTCAGTCTGCACTTTATTAATATAATTTTCTGTCTTTCCAAATTCCATAATATGGTCTCTTACACAGAATATTATTAATTGTCAATATAAAATATTATTTTTCCAAAATCCCAAAAAGGATTTCAAACCTGTCAAAAGGAGGCATTATACAAGCTCCTGAAAAATTATTCCGTGCAATTTGTAAAATTTTTTTTGCCTGGGCTATACCCTGATTAACCGGATCCTTTGCCGCCTTTATTTCATCTTTTAGTTTTTCAGGCACTGAAATTCCTGCAACCTTATCATGGAGAAATAATGCATGTTTATAAGATATCAAAGGCAATATCCCCATTATAACAGGCACATTTAAATGCATGGTTGCTGTTTTTATACTTTGTGCGGTTTTTTCATCATATACGGGCTGGGTAACAATAAATCCCGCACCTGCATCAAGCTTTTTCTCAAGCCTTTTAACTTCAGATTTCAAACCATTAATTTCCGGTCTAAAGTCAAGCACCGCACCAGTAAAAAGTTGTGAATTTTTAGACATTTTTATTAATTCAAAAACACTTACATCTCTGACACTTGAAACTTTTTTCTTATTTTTTACCTGTTTTGCAGGGTCACCGGTCATTGCAAGTACAGTATCAAGCCCCAGGGCTTTTGCTCCCCACATCTCTCCTTGAAGCCCAATAACATTGTGATCTCTGATAGTAAAATGAAGAATAGCAGGTTTACAGGTCTTTTCCTGTAAAAGATGGGCAAAAACCATTGCAGACATTTTTGGCTTTGCAATGGGATTGGATGCCACACTAAATCCGTCAAAGGGCAGATGTGAAATCTTGTTTAATTCCTTGAGCAAGCCATTGTACTCTCCTTTTGGAGGCACAACTTCAATGGTGATTTTAAAATCTTTGTTATTTTCAAGCATGAATGACATAATATATCCTTAAAATTTAATATTATCAGGAAGCCCCTGAATAAAAATTTTTATTTCATCACGGACTTGTCTAAAACAATCAAGCTGTTCTTGTTTTGTTCCTCCTTGCTTTGCAATTTTCTGTGCCATGGCAGGCGGATCATCAAATCCAACATGGATAACTTTGCTTTGATAAGGAAAATACGGACAGGTTTCATGGGCATTATCACAAACTGTTATGACAATATCAAATTGAATATCTTTAAGTTCATCCATATGTTTTGATCTATGGTTGGAAATATCCACACCTGCCTCATCCATTACTTTTACAGCATCTGGATTTAACCCATGGATTTCAACCCCTGCTGAAAAAGCCTCAATAGTATCTTTTTTTAATATTTTTGCCCATCCCTGCGCCATCTGGCTTCGGCAGGAATTTCCCGTGCACAGGAATAAGATTTTAAGTTTGTCTGTCATTAATGAGTATTGTTATAATTTAGTTTAAAATTTGTCAATTTTTTAAATAAATTTCTTGACATCAAATTATTATATCGTTATATTCATTTATAACGATATAATAAATACATCCTTAAATTATACACAGGGGATTAAAATGACAAAAGTTACTCAATTGAAAATCGGACAACATATGACAGGAATAGTGAATCTTACAGCGGCTTTAGATGAGGTATCGCATCAGGCAAAGGATCTTGATGATGATCAAATAGCCTGCCTGATAATAGAAAAGCTTTCCAAAACAAATTATATTCCTGCATTAGAAGACAAACAATATGAAAAAGCATTTATACGAGAGTATAAAAAATATATTGGCGAGCCTGTTAAAGACCTGCCCATTGAAAACATTGAAATAAAAGTATTAGGTGCAGGATGCAGTAGTTGCAATCGCCTTGAACAGGAATTAATGAGCGTCATTTCCAAAATGGGTATAAAAGCAGACCTTGAACATGTTACAGATTTACAAGAAATCAGCCGCTACGGTGTCATGGGTGTGCCTGCCCTTATCATCAACCGACAGGTAAAATCTGTTGGAATAGTACCTTCAAAGTCAAAATTAGAAACATTTTTAAAGCAAGCCAAAGAATCACTTACATAAATTTTTATTTTTAAAAGGAAACAATATGGATTCAAATACAATTGATATAAATCATAATGACAAGAAAACAAAAACAATGATGATGTTTTACCTTATATCAGGAGCAGGGGCTATTTATCTCTGGTGGTTAATCTATAGATTTCTTCCCAAAATTTCTTCCTGGCTCACATATAGCCTTTTGCCCATCAAAACAGGATCTCATATCGGGTCTTCTGTGGAATTTTTTCTTTATGACACACCTAAAGTCATGATGCTTTTATTTTTAGTAGTCTTTGGAGTCGGTATAATCAGAAGCTTTTTCACACCGGAAAAAACCCGGGCATTTTTATCAGGTAAAAGCGAATTTGCAGGGAACATACTTGCAGCTCTTTTGGGTATTATTACGCCCTTTTGTTCATGCTCTGCTGTACCTCTGTTCATAGGATTTGTAACAACAGGCGTGCCATTAGGTGTAACTTTTTCTTTTTTGATTGCAGCTCCCATGGTCAATGAAATTGCCCTGGGTCTTTTGTATGGTCTGCTTGGATGGAAAATTGCAGCTATTTATATGGGGACAGGTCTTTTCATAGCAATTGGGGCAGGATGGGTTATAGGTAGATTAAAACTTGAAAATCATATTGAAGACTGGGTCACAGCAACAAACACATTAAATGTTACCATGGAAGAAGAAAAACTTACCTGGAAAGATAGATTAATTTATGGATGGGATGCAGTAAAAGAAATTATCGGCAGGGTATGGATATATGTTATTGCAGGCATTGCTGTGGGTGCAGCCATTCATGGTTTTGTACCTGAAGGTGTAATGGCATCAATTATGGGTAAAGGGTCATGGTGGTCAGTGCCATTGTCAGTTCTCATAGGCATTCCCATGTATTCCAATGCAGCAGGCATTATACCCATTGTGGAAGCTCTGCTTGGCAAAGGTGCAGCATTAGGAACAGTTCTGGCATTTATGATGAGCGTTATTGCCTTGTCTTTGCCTGAAATGGTAATCTTAAGAAAAGTGCTTAAGCCTAAACTTATTGGTGCCTTTATTGGTGTTGTAGCAAGCGGCATCCTCATAGTAGGTTATTTGTTTAATATAATTATTTAATTAAAGGAGGTTGATATGGAGATTAAAATACTTGGACCCGGTTGTGCCAAATGTAACAAAACTGCGGCACTTGTGCATGAAGCGATTGACGAAGCAGGTATCAAAGCTGATGTGGAAAAAATTTCAGACATGATGCAGATAGCGTCCTATGGTGTAGTTGGAACACCTACTGTCATTATAGACGGCAAAGTAAAATGCACAGGCAAAGTACCTAAAAAAAAAGATATCATAAAATGGCTCAAATAAAATTCACAGGAATAAAATATGAAAGAATTTATCAAGGTCACCAAGGCATTGTCTGACCCTACCCGGGTTAAGATTCTAAAGATGCTCCAGAATAAACAATTATGCGTATGTGAAATCCAATCGGCAATCAATCGTGCCCAGTCAACCATCAGCAAACACTTAAAAGTGCTTGAAGAGGCAGGTTTGATCACCTATAAAAAAGATGGTCTATGGGTAAATTATGAACTGGCAGACGGTAGCCAGAGCCCCTATGCTGCAAGTATGATCGGGAACCTGCGCCATTGGCTGGATAATGACCCTGAGGTGAGTGATATTATTTCTAAATTGCCTGGAATTGACAGGAAAGATATTTTAGCTTAAACCAATTTAACCAAACAGGAATATATATTAGATACTGAGTTAATTATATCTATAAATCTTCATATAATAATATAATCACATTTACAAAAAATAACGGAGGTAAGCAAATGGAAGATACTTTAAAAAATTTTACATTGGAATTTTTTGGTAAAGGAAAACATAAAACCACGCCGGCAGCGTTTTTTGACACTAAAGAAAGTGTTATCCTTCTGGATGTGAGATCAAAACAGGAAGCAGATTCTATTTCCATCAATTTAAAACACCATAAAAATATTAAATGCCTGAATATACCTGTTGATGAGATACCTGACAGGATAGACGAGATACCTGTTGATAAACTTGTGGCATTATTCTGTCCTGCAAGTGTTCGTTCAGCCATTGTTTATGGCTTTCTCATGGCTAAAGGACTTGCAAATATTCGTATCCTTGAAGGTGGATACCCTGCATTAACTGATGCTTTATTGCCAGGCAGAATATTGCAGATCACTCAATAAAAAACTTAATAAATATTGCAATTGCAAGGAGGAAAAGAATCAATGGAGCAACAGATTATAGTCAGCATTTTAATTTTTATTGTTGCTATATCCATGACCATGGTGGGTAAAGGAGGAGGAAATTTTTATGTTGTCATACTTGCCATGGCAGGAATCCCAATGTATCAGGCTGCGACAACAGGTCAATTTATACTTTTTTTTGCGTCCATTGCTGCCATGATAATTTTCCAAAAAAACAAATCTGTGTCCTGGTCTCTGGCATTAATAATTGGCAGCATTACAGCTGTTTCAGCCCTGATTGGCGGATATTTTTCCCATCTTTTTACAGGGTTCACCCTTAAATTAATTTTTGCTTTTATGCTGTTTGGCGCAGGTGTAGTAATGCTTATTCCCATAAAAAATGATTCTGCTAAAGATTTCAAAGAAAAATCTGGATGTATTAAAATTTTAATAAACGGGAAATCCTATGGAATAAATCTCAGAATAGTCGTGCCTGTCACTGTATTGACCGGATTTGGCTCCGGCATGGTTGGCGTTTCCGGAGGCTCCTTTATAGTACCGCTCATGATTTTAGCCTGCGGGATTCCCATGCATACAGCAGTTGGAACTGCATCAACTTTAATTGCCATAACAGCTCTCATGGGCTTCTGCGGTCATGCTGTTCAAGGTGATTTTAATCCTGCATGGGCTATACCTCTTGCTATCATAACAATTACAGGCGGTGTAATGGGAGGAAAATTTGCCTTAAAAACAAAACCAAAGCATCTTAAAAAATTATTTGCCTACACAAACTGGCTGGCAGCAGTATTCATGGTAATCAACGCAGTCCAACTCAATCATATATTATAAAAGGAGAATATGGTTTAAAATTTACTTTCTTAAATGAAAAAAAAAGGTTAGTATGCAAAAAATGTTCACTTTTCCTCAAATAAATAGAACCCAGCTGATCTCTGCTTTATGGCAGATCATTATAATACTTGCACTTGCAACGATTGCAGGTCTAATTTCCAATGGTATTCAAAAACAATCCATTCCCATTGTAGGGGATTTTTCCATCCAAAGCCGCATGACAACCGAGACCGGGAACAGCTTAACTATTCCTCTTGCAGATGCTGAAAAACTATTCAATAAAAAAACCGGTGTTTTTATTGATGCAAGAAGCCTTGACCAGTTCAATGCAGGTCATATAAAGGGAGCCTTAAGCCTTCCCTGGCATGAAGTTGATTCATATATTAATAATGTGCTGCAAATTATCAAGCCCACAGATGCAATAATAACATATTGCGATGGTGACACTTGCAATTTAAGCCACGACCTTGCATTATTTCTTCAGGATATGGGTTTTAAAAATGTCAAAGTGCTTGTAAATGGTTGGTCCTTGTGGGAAAAAAGCGGACTGCCCGTTGAAAACCAGGGATAAAAAAATACTATGGGCTCACTATTAACAAAAACATATCATATTTTAAGATTATTGCTTGGTGCTCTTTTTATCTATGCAAGTATTGATAAGATAGCTCACCCCCACGCATTTGCCCAGGCAATTTTCAACTATCAAATCCTACCGGATTATTTAATCAATTTGGCTGCACTGATATTGCCGTGGATGGAACTTTTATCAGGATTCTGCCTGATAATAAACAAATGGATGCCAGGAGCCTCTATGATAATAACAATACTCCTTACATGTTTTCTTGCTTCAATATTTTACAACCTTTCAAGAGGGCTTAATATCAGCTGCGGATGCTTTTCAACAAATACAGGTGAAGATATCATAAGCAATTTGACCCTGTTTCGGGATATTGTATTATTATTAATGGCAATTTGCCTTGCTTCAATGATTTTTCTAAAAGACAAATAAATAAAAAACAAAACTGATACTAAAATTTACAGGCAAGGGTATGATCATATTTAGGGACCCTGTATTCCCCTTTCCAATAATATGGATTATTTACACCGCGATATTCTGCTTTACCTATCTTATAAATTTCTTTAAAAGGTTTGGTTAAAAGAACAAAGATAGATTCTTTTAAAGGATCTCCTTTAGATGTTTTAAAAATAGTATTTCCTGATTCAAGCTCCTTTTCTAAAATTGCTTTTAAGTCAGGATGCAAAGAATCTGCCCGTTCCCAATCTTCTTTGCCAAGCCCGGGAGATGTTTTAAAATGATGATCCATAAAATTATATACAATCCATAAATTTTTTTTAACTTTAATTTATTCCAAAACAAAAACATTGTCAAACGCAATGCTGCTCCGACAGCAATTCTCGGTCAAAAATTATTTTAAAGATTAACAAGTGTAATATAGTCA
>CAZTEM010000093.1:0-12824 GCA_964612755.1 uncultured Desulfobacterales bacterium
AACATCATTATCAATGAGTAAATTACTGATTTTAGAATGCCCATTAAAAGTTGAGAGTATTAAAGCCGTTGCTCCATTATCATTACACACATTTATATCTACACCCTGTTGCAATAACTTTTTAACGAGTTGATAATTCCCACCTTCGGAATGAAAAAGAAATTTTTCGTTAGCAACATCAATGTCATTCGTTAATTCTGCTGTAACCTCTGCATAAGTCATATAAGCGACATCAGCTATCGCTTGATAGAATAACTCTACGTTATATAAATCAGGTTTTTTCCGAAATCCAAAGAATCCTCGACTCCCCTTTTCTAAAATCTCTACCTTTACAATATGAACAGCTTCTGCATTGTCATCAATTGCCACCCCTCTAACCTCATCTTCATCAAAAGCATGTATATTCATTGTGTCTTTGAGTGGTTGACGTACTACATCCTCTTTAATATTTATAGCATCATCAGGTATTCCCTGTTTTGCCTTTTTAATGGCTTCATCAATAGTGTCAGCCGACCCTCTCTTAGTTATTTTAATTGGTTCACATTCTTCCAAACCAACTAAGAAGGATCCAGAAGGAATTTGTTTGTATAATTTGTTATTAGCTTCTGATAAAGTTTTCGCCTTAATTTTCATCATCAATCCCTCCATGGGTTTTTTACACGATAACAAAATCTATATGGTCAATATGCACAAATTATAGGCAAATCCGTCAGCTTCAGTTACACCAATACACTTAAAAATCAACAATTGCCTCATTGATTTGCCTCATAAGGTGACCATCATTATTTATTTTTCAGATTCTGTATTGTTCCAGAATTTAATATGATTTCAATAGCTTTTTTCACACCATCTTCAACAGCTTTTGAAGCAGAAGACGATGGATTATCAGCAAAATCGAACCCGGGATGTCCTCTGGTATCGCCTATACCCTCAACTGTCTCTTCCATAATAATATTGCCGTCAATATCATATACTATAATTTTATAGTGGATTCGTGCAGGATAAATTTGGAATTTTGTAAAAGGGATATCAAAGCTGAATTTATCAATGGCTGGTTCAACCACAGCATGGACTGTTATATCTTTTCCAGTTTGAAAAGGCGGTTTACTATCAACTATTTCAACAGAATGAAATGCCGTTGATAGCGCCAAATGGAATTGAGTTGCACTTGCTTTCCCTAAATTTGTGTAGTTCCATATGTCTCCTGATTTATTTTCAGAAACCTGGTAATTATTAAAACTCTCAGAAATATAAAGACCGATATCAAGTGGAGACTTTTCAGTTGCAATCTGCCCGGGAGGGTTTGGAGCTACAACTATTTTATGCGAGCATCCTGTAAACAATACCATTACAAACAAAAAAAATACGATTAAACAAGTAATTCTTTGAAACATTTTCATCTTGACGTTCTCCTTAATTTAAATTATTTGATTTTTAGCCTGAGTCTAAATATTATTTTTGCTAATAGGAACGCTAATGCACCGATAAAAATACTTAGTACAATAGAACCCATCAACCAATAGCAAATAAAAAAAGTTAAAAATCCAGATAAAATTGCACTTATGGGCGTTAGTTTACTAAAATTCATATCACACTCCTTTTTAATAATTAATGCCAAAACAACCAAGCCAATTTTTAATCCAGTTAATTGCTTAACCCATGATAATCCACGTTTTTATTAAAGGATTATAATATTCTCTTTCATGACGATTATAGCAATGCAAGGAAAAAGGGCTGACAAAATGTGATTGTCAGGGGTGACAAATTTTTCTAACCAATTGATTATAAAGAATTAATTGGTTATTTAAAAAATAACCAACAGGCTTAGTTTACAGGTTAACTAGTTTATGTTAATAGAGGGTTAGTTAACATATGTTGGGCAAGAAGGAGCCAATATTGTGGAATCAAATGATAAAAAAAAAGACGTATTAAATGAGATTAATCACCTAACTGCAAATGAGAAGTCTGCCTATCGACAAATTGCAGGTCACAATCTTAGTCGGATCAGGGATGAACAATACCCGAATAAATTATCTGCCATGGCTGCGACTCTTCAAGAGAAAGGCTTTCGAGATAATATACAACCCCAGGACATGGAACGCCAGCTCAGAAGATGGATGAGCAATGGTCTGCCGATTGAAAACATATCTGAAATAGCCAAAGCTCTGGATTTACCTGTTACTGAATTTTTAGTCATGTTGCCATCATCCCAGCCTTCTGATATGGCGTTTGAGAATATAAAAAAACTATCAATAAATTCAAATGACACACAATCTCAACCTGATCAACCTGAGGCAGGTAATTTTCATTTTAGCTCATATTTGAAATGGATTACTCTATTCATTGTTTCAGGGGCTGTTTTTTTAGGTGCAAGTTCGATGAATACCCTATTGAAACCGATGTCTATTACGATCGCCTGGCCTGATATGGTCGAGTCCAATATCGGATGTATTTCTGGCATAATTTCCAATATATCTAATGTTGATTACTCAAACCTGGATATTAAACTATTTGTACATCCTATAGGAGATACACATTATTGGTTAAATGAGCATTCATCACCTCTTGCAATAAAAAAAAATGGAATGTGGTTTAAAAGATGCCGATTTGGTGATGAAGACCTGAGAACCATGAAGCAGAAACCACCCCTGCACTTCGATGTTTATGCAGCGATTATAAAAAAAGATGCTAAGTTTCCATTAAATAATAAACAAAACTTTTTTTTAGCAGATTCAGAAAAAAAATTCAAAAATAAACTTCAACCATATATCCTTGCCATATCAGACCGATTTATAGTAACACGTGTTGAACCGCCCAAACCTGATATCCCCATTGTCATGGCTGTCCAATCTCCTGTAAAGATTACATGGAGTGAATACGTTCCCATGTATTTAGAAATATTTCACCATGGAACACTTATTAAAAACGGATATTTCGATCCTGGAATGCTGTACAATTTACCCCCTGACCAAATATTATATGAAATAAAGCTGAGTCGCAAAAAGAATTATCCCCAAAGAAATATATGGATTCTAGTAGAAAACAAAACCAAGGATAGTAAGCTTATAAAAATAAGCAGCTGTACAATTCCCAAGATCATTCAGTGATTGAATTACCCCTGCCTTAATCTGAATATACTAAAACTTTTAATCCTGAATTATATAATTCCATAACCTTGACTTATAATTTTTTAATATTATACTTTTTTTTAATTTAAATTATGTTATTTTTCAGGCAGTCAATATGAGTTAAAGGGATAATAAAAGGGGTAATCCATGGAGGAAATCAAAGAAAAAATTGAGCAAAGCCATTTTTTAATCAATAGTATTAAAAATGAAGTTGCAAAAGAACTTGTGGGTCAGACAAAACTTGTGGACAGCCTTTTAACGGGTTTGCTCACAGGAGGACATATTTTAATCGAAGGTGTTCCGGGTCTTGCTAAGACAAGTGCGGTTAAAGCTTTTTCCGCAGCAGTAAAAGCTGATTTTAAACGAATACAATTCACACCCGACCTTTTACCTGCTGATATTATCGGAACAGAAATATATAGACCTAAAACCGGAGATTTTGTCACCAGAAAAGGACCTTTGTTCAATAATATTATATTGGCTGATGAAATAAACAGGGCTCCTTCAAAGGTTCAGGCAGCGTTACTTGAAGCAATGCAGGAGCAACAGGTCACCATTGGAGACGAAACTTTTAATCTCCCATCTCCCTTTCTTGTATTAGCAACCCAGAACCCTATTGAGCAGGAAGGCACATACCAATTGCCAGAAGCCCAGGTAGACCGGTTTATGTTAAAGGTTCTTGTGGACTATCCTGAAAGAACTCAGGAGCTTGAAATATTGAAAAACTCTGCTTTTAAAGCAACTGATACCATTGTGCCTGTGCTTGAGCCTGAAAAACTCAACGAGATGACAAATCTTATTGATAAAATATATATGGATGACAAACTTAAAGAATATATAGTTGATATTGTCACTGCCACACGGGATCCTGAAAAATTCAATATGGATATCTCAAATTATATTGAATTCGGAGCATCGCCACGAGCCACCATCTTTCTTGCAAAAGTAGCCCGTGTTAAAGCATTCCTTTCAGGCAGAGCTTATATCACCCCCCAGGATATCAAAATTATTGCCCCGGATGTCTTAAGACATCGAATAATCCTCTCCTTTGAAGCTGAAGCTGAAGACATCACCACAGATGAAATCATTAAAACTGTTTTTGATTCGGTTGAGGTCCCTTAAACAAAATGATTCCCGGAGAAATAATAAAAAAAATAAAACAGGTTCATATTAAAAGCAGCCGTACAGTAAACACAATAATGGCTGGAAGGTATAAATCTGTATTCCGCGGATCCGGCATTGAATTTGAGGAGGTACGTGATTATGCTCCGGGAGACGATGTAAAATCCATTGACTGGAAAGTATCAGCAAGACTTGGAAAACCATTTATCAAACTTTACAGGGAAGAACGTGAAAGTATCGTAATCTTATTAATTGACATGAGTGCATCCCATAAATTTGGAACTTTTTCCGGTCTTAAACTTGAAAAAGCAGCTGAGATAGCCTCTGTCCTTGCATTCAGTGCAATCAAAAACAATGACAAAACAGGCGCAATCTTTTTTACTGACAAAGTGGAAAAATATATCCCGCCTAAAAAAGGTTCTGCACATGTATGGAGACTTATAAAAGAAATTTTTACTTTTGATCCTGAGGGCAAAAAAACCGATATAAGCTCGGCTTTAGATTATTTTGCAAAAGTTACAAAAAAAAGCTCTCTTTGCTTTATTATTTCTGATTTTATAGATAATGGAAATTATATTAAAAACCTGAAAACTGCACGGCAAAAACATGAAATAATAGGAATAATGCTTTCTGACAAAGGAGATTTTGTCCTTCCTGAAAAAGGCATTGTAAATTTATCTGATTTTGAAACAAACACCAGAATAACCCTTGATGCAGGCGATAAAAAAACTCAAAAATTTTATTCGAACCATAAAAGAAAAATATACAACAAAGCTGTTGAAATATTATCCAAAGCAAAAACTGATATAATAAAAATCGACACTGACTCATCTGTTGCTGATGCATTATCAAAATATTTTATTAACAAAAAAGAATCCAAGGTCAGATAAATCATATGAACGATATTCATGATATCCAGCCCCCTGTTTTTGTAGGATTTAATCCGACCACTTTAGATATATTATTAATTGTTGCAGGCATGGCTCTGATTTGCCTTCTCCTGTGGTTTTTATTCAGGCTTTACAAAAAAGGATTTTTTCAAAAAAAAAATAAAAAAGCTCTATTACTCCCACCTCCTTTACCACCGGAAGAAATTGCAGCAACAGAACTTAAATCTATTCTAGAATTGATGGATAAAGACAGAAGACTTTTTTATTTTAGACTCACAGCAATATTAAAAAGATATATAAATAGACGATTTAAATTAAATGCCATGGAAATGACAAGCCAGGAGCTTATAAGATCAATTAATACCCTTAATCTCGGATCTGACTTATTATTACAGATATCAGAATTTTTAAAATTTTCAGATAATATTAAATATGCTGCCATGCCTGCATTAAAAAAAGAGGTTGAAAAAGATTTTAACAAAGTCAAAAATTTTATTGATATCACCACAAAACAAGCCTGTGAAAAAATTGAAAAGGAGGAAAAATAATTTATGTTTAGATTTGCATCTCCTCTTTTTTTAATACTCATTATTATACTTGTAATAATTGCATTAATAAAATTAAAAATAAATAAACAACCTCATATAAAAGTATCAAGTTTATCTTTTAACAATGATATTCCAAAATCTTTTTTTCTATATTTATCAAAATTTCTTCCCATCTTGAAATATATTGCTCTTATACTATTTATTATTGCCATGGCAAGACCCCAGAGCGGCTCAGAAAAATCCCAGATCAAAACCCAGGGGATTAATATAATACTTGCCATTGATCTGTCAGGAAGCATGGCAGCCCTTGATTTTAAAGTAGACAATCAAATTGTTACAAGACTTGAAGCAGTAAAAAAAGTAGTAAAAAATTTTATCATGAAAAGAGATGGAGACAGAATAGGTATGGTTGTCTTTGGTACCAATGCCTTTACCCAGCTCCCCTTGACAAGGGACTATAATACAATATCCTTCATGCTTTCCAAACTTAAAATAGGATCGGCAGGTCAAAGCACTGCCATTGGAGATGCCATTGGAATATCTTTAAAACGTCTTTTAGACATCAAAAGCAAATCAAATATAATAATTTTACTAACTGACGGCAAAAGTAATGCTGGCGCGATATCACCTGAGACTGCTGCTGAAATTGCAAAGGAACAAAAAGTAAAGATATATACAATAGGAGTCGGCAGAAAAGGGAAAGCTCCTTTTCTTGTCAAAAATGCCTTTGCAGGAGACCAATATATTTATCGACAAGTCGATATTGATATGGATATGCTGCAATTGATCGCTAAAACAACCAATGGGGAATTTTTTAAAGCGGAAAACACAAAATCCCTTGACCAGATATACAGCATGATAGACAGGCTTGAGAAAACCGAGGTTAAAGTAAAAAAATGGATTGAGTATAAAGAATACTATTTATATTTTCTAATTCCAGGGTTTATTCTGATTTTCTTATATATTATTCTTTCCAATACCAGACTATTAAGGATACCTTAAAGCTTATGAAATTTGCATATCCAGACATATTATTCCTGTTATGGGTTGTTGTTATAGCAGCAGGCTTTATAATATACGGCATAAAAAAACAAAAAAAAATCATACAGAAATTCGCCTCAAAATCAGCTTTATATTCAATAGCTCCAGAATTAAGTTTTAAAAGAAAATGGATCAAAGGGCTTTTACTCATTTTTGCTTTACTATTTTTATCAATTGCTATGGCAGGACCCCTGATCGGATTCAGGTGGGAAAAGATCGAACAAAAAGGTGTGGATATAATGATTGCACTTGATTGCTCACGAAGCATGCTATGCCAGGACATTAAGCCTTCAAGGCTTAAAAGAGCAAAACGGGAAATTTATGATCTGCTTAAAATAATACAATCTGATAGAACAGGGCTTGTAGCCTTTGCAGGACAAGCCATTTTGCAATGTCCTTTAACACTTGACCATAATGCTTTTAATATCTTCCTTGATGTGCTTGCCCCAGATTATCTCCCTGTTGGCGGGACAGATATTGCAGGGGCAATTACAACCTGCATTAACAGCTTTGAAACAGATATTGATTCTAGTAAAGCCATTATCTTGATTACTGATGGGGAAGAGACTGCTGACAATTCTGTTATAGAGGCTGCAAAGCAGGCTGCAAAAGCAGGAATCAAAATATTCTGCATTGGCGTGGGGGCAAAAGATGGTGCACCTGTGCCTGATCAAAATGGTGGGTTTAAAAAAGACCACAATGGGAATATGATTATTTCAAAAGTCGATAAAAAAGGATTACAAAAACTTGCACTTATTGGGAATGGAAAATATGTACAATCTGTAACAGGTGATATGGATCTCAATGAGATCTACTATAAAGGAATCAGGGAAAACATGGAGAAAAAAACATTGAAAAGTTTCAGACAAAAAGTCTGGGAGAACAGATACCAATGGCTTCTTTTTCCATGCATACTGCTTCTTTTTGCCGAGATTATTATCTCTTCTAAGAAAAAAACTGATAATTTCTTAATAATACTTGTCTCATTGATTATAGTGTTTGCCACAAACTCCGGGATCTCATATGCAGGAGTTATCAACTCAATAAATATAGGGTCGGACGTTAAACAAGGGATAAAAGCATTTAAAGAACAAAATTATAAAAAAGCTGAAAAAAAATTTATCGACGCCCAGCTAAAAGATCCAAACAATGGAAAGCACTATTATAACATAGGGACCGCTGCATATAAAAATAAGGATTATGATTCAGCATTAAAAAATTTTAAAAAAGCAATGGAGACTAAAGACCAAAAATTAAAACATAAAGCTTTATTTAATATTGGTGATACTCAATATCGCAGTGGAGACCTTGAGCAATCCATAAAAACCTTTGAGGCATTACTTAAAGAACACCCTTTAGATAAATTAGCAAAAGAAAATCTGAAATTTATAAAAAAAAAGCTTTTGGAAAAGAAAAAGCAAAAGGGCAAAAAAAAACAAAAGAAGAATAAAAAAAAGAACAAGAAAAAAAATAAAGATAAGAACAAAGACAAAGATAAAAACAAAAATAAAGATAAAGATAAACAGCAGGATAAACATCAAGAAAAAAATAAGCAGCAGCAAAAAAAAGAAAATAAAGCTGAAAAACCCAAACAGGGTCAAAAGAAAAAAAAGAAAAAAGAAAAATCCGGTAAACAAAATATGCTTAACAGGCTTTCTGATAAACCTGGCAAAGCCATGATGCAAACTTTACAAAGACAACAGGTTAAAAAGGACTGGTAGTAAATAATGAAAAAATTTATACAGATATTAGCCCCTTTAGTTCTGCTATTATTGTTTGCCACAAACGCATTCAGTTTTAAAGCCACAGCCCAGATCAACAAAAACAAAATATCAATAAATGACTCAGTAATCTTACAAATCACAGTTGATGGGGGAAAAGCTCAGGTTAATACAGGCATGATTCAAGACTTTAGAGTTGAATCAAGGGGAAGTGGTACAAATCTAAGTATTATAAATGGCAGCTATTCCAGGACGACCTCATACACTTATCTATTATTTCCCTTAAAAAAAGGTATTCTGACAATACCTCCCATTGAGGTTATTGATGGTAAAAAAATTACATATACAAACAAAATAACCATTGAAGTTGCAGAGCAGACAAATGCTGAAAATATTTCAAATGATTTTTTTGCTAAAGCTTCAATCTCAGATACAAGCCTTTTTCCAGGTCAGGATGCAATTTATAAATTTAAATTCTTTTTTGCAAGACCCATATATGAAGCAAGGCTTGAAGAGCATAACGTCAAAGGTTTCTCAGAAAAACAAATCGGCAAACAAAAAAATTACAGGGTAAATATTAATGGAAGGTCATATACAGTTAATGAAATAGATTATCTTATTACTCCTGAAACTGCACATGATTTTATAATCGGACCTACAAGTGTAATTGCAAAAGTTGATATGGATGGCAGCAATTCCGGCAGGTTTGGGTTTGATTCGTTTTTTTCATCGCAACAGACAATTAAAAGAATACAATCCAATAGTATAAAAATAAAAGTCAATCCTATCCCTGAATATAAAGGCAGGGAAGAATATAAAGACTTAGTCGGTGTTTTTAAGATTCAAGCAAAGATCAATAAAACCAATATTCAGGTTGGTGATTCCGCAACTCTTACCCTGACTATTTCAGGAAAAGGAAATATCATGGATACTTCCTTAGATAATATTGGCATTTTAAAAGACTCATTTAATATTTATGATGACCAGCCTATTAAAAAAGAAACTTTAACTGAATCAGGGTATATTAAAAAGAAAATATTTAAAAAAGCTCTTGTCCCTCTAAAACCAGGGAACTTCACTATTCCTGGGATATCCCTTGTTTACTTTGATATTGAATCAGGGCAGTATCAAAAGGCTGTAACCAGTCCAATCAATATAATAGTCAGCAAATCAACAAAACATAAAGATAATGAGCTTCAAATTCCGCAAGATAATTTTGAAAAAAACTTAAATACTAAAACAGAAGTTGAATTTATCGGGAGAGATATTCTTCCACTAAAACAAGGCGCCGATGTATTAACCGACCAGAAAGAGCTTAATTTTTATCTTTTTGCTTTATTTGTCACCCTGCCTTTTATCATATTTTGTTTTATAAAATTATTCCTATCCTTTCAAAAAAAAGAAAAATCAAATTCAACAATTATGAGACAAAAAGCTGTTAATGCCATTCAAAAAGCAAAAAATTCAAATATTTCCCATGAACAATTTTTAAATTATTTAAGAGCTGCTATTATTTCCGGGATTTTATCAAAAGGAGACAGGATAGGAGAATCTTTAACAAAAGATGAAGCATATCAGATTCTAAATGCGACTAACCTTGCAAATAGCGACATAGAAGATATCTTAACAACACTTAATGAAATAGAATCTGCAAAATATGGAGGGGGATCATTGGAAGCAATAAAAAAAGATCAACTCTTTTCAAAAGTAAAAAAATTTATTAAATTGTTTTCTATTTTTCTTTGCATACTATCCTTTGTCTCATTTGTACCATTAGAAACAAATGCAGCTCAAATAACATCCGGCGCAGACAGATCCGGTACATTATTTTTACAAGGAATAAAAGAATATAAAGCAAAAAATTTTAAAGCATCAGCAGAAAAATTTGAAGAACTTGCCTTAAACAGAACAAAAAATGGCAAACTTTATTATAATGTTGGCAATGCATTCTTAAAAGCAGGCAACATAGGTAAAGCGATCTTGTGGTATGAAAGAGCGAAAAAGCTCATCCCGTCCGATGCTGATCTAAAATTCAACCTTGACTATGCCAGAGAGAAATTAACAGATATTAAAGAATCAAAATCATTCAATTTTTCAAATATTTTCTTTTTCTGGAAAAACTATATTTCTTTTAACTTTATTCGATATTTCACGATTGTTTTATCATTTCTTTTCTTTTTTCATGCATCCTACAGAATTATAAAAAAGAAAAAAATCTTTACACCATCAGGGACAATAATATTTACAGCTTTCCTTTTATTTTTCTTTACTGCCTTGACAGATTATTATCAAACTCAAAATTCAAGTGCAGCTATCATAATACCTGAAAAAGTTTCCGTAAGATCAGGGCTTTCACAAGATTCGACTGAACTTTTCATACTTCATGCAGGAACAAAGGTTCAAATTGATAAAGAGCAAAATGGCTTTTTCAGAATTTCTTTTTCAAAAGATAAACTCGGCTGGGTTAAAAAAGGGAATATAATAAAAATATGAATTCCACAGGCGCTATTATTGCTCTATTGACGGTATTTTTCTGGACTTTAAGCGTACAGCTCTTTGAAGCTGCTTCAAAACGAGTAGGGTCAACCTCTGTAAATATAATCAGGCTTGGCATTGCGTTTTTTTTATTCTGTATCATACTTTTTATTAAAGATGGCTATATTATCCCAAGTTATTTTCCTGTACGTGCCTGGATTTATCTTTCATTATCAGGAATAACAGGTTTTTTCCTGGGAGATATTTTTCTTTTTAAAGCATTTGTTGAAATAGGTCCAAGAGTAACAATGTTGATTATGAGCTTATCAGCACCTGTTGCAGCGATAATCGGATGGCTTTTTCTCAATGAAACATATATATTGCATCAATGGGCAGGAATATTTGTTACAATATCCGGGGTAGGCATTGTTATTCTGGAAAAAGAAAGTCCCACAAGTAATAAAAATGTACAATTGAGAAAAATTACAATAAAAGGTGTCTTGTTTGGTATTGGCGGAATGCTTGGTCAGGCAATAGGTTTCATATTAAGCAAAACAGGAATGCAGACAGAATCAGGATATCTTGATGCCATTGCTTCCACGCAGATAAGAGCTCTTGCTGCATTTATCTGTTTTATAATTCTGTTTACCCTTGCAAAAAGGTGGAAAGATGTCATAAATTCAATACAAAACAAACAAGCACTTACCTATACTGCTGTGGGCTCTGCTCTTGGACCTGTAGCAGGCGTATCTCTTGCACTGCTTGCCCTGCATTATATGTCGGTTGGGATTGCTTCAACAATCTTTTCCCTTGTACCCATAGCTTTAATCCCCTTTGCTATTTTTCTTCATAAAGAGCATATTTCTATTAAAGCTGTAGCAGGAGCCCTTTTAGCAGTATTTGGTATTTTTCTTCTGGCAAATTAACTTAAAAGCAAGACCAGACTACCATGGTTTAGGATTTAAGGATAACCAGGCTCTGAAGAATCAAGTTCTACCTCCATTACACGCCAGACATTGGAATAGGATGAACGCTGGCTGAACAGAACCCTGCCCTTTCCCTTATAATAATAAGTAAGCCTTGCATTATCACTTCCATAATAAAAAGGGTTAAAAGCTTTACCTGTCACACGGGTACTTGTTGAAGTAGGTTCACCAAGCAGGTCACTGACTTCTTCACGACTCATACCCTTACTCACAACAGAAAGAGAACGTCTGTTCTTTTTAGACTTTGACTTGGATGACTTTACTGCTGATTGTCCCTTTGACATTTTCTTGCGCATGGCTTTTAAATTTATGCTGCCTTTTTTGTAAGGTTTTTTAGCTTTTCCTTTAGGCATTTTTTTTAAAGATTGTTTCGCATATTTTTTGACCTTACGATTCTCTGCTTTTTGAGCAATTGCTGCAAGAACATTTTTATATCTTATATCTCTTGATTGTCCAAGAGCTTTACATCCCCAGGCAATGGAATCAACTCCCATTCTTTTGGTTTTATTATAATTTTGTAATAATTTTTCAGCCAGCACATCTAATGCAGCTCTTTCAGTAAATTCTGTACGGTACATGCTTTGAGCAGCTCTACGAAAAGAACTGCTGCCACCGCCAACAATCTGATTTATATAACGTTTACCAGCAGGACTGACTGCCATGGCTGGAATTGCCATGGTTAATATTGCAACAATAAAAATAAACAAGAAAATCTTTCGCATTATAATTTCCCTCCTGATCATTTTAAATTAAAAATAAAATTTTATTTTATACTATACAACACTATTTATCTATATAAAATAAGTAATGAAGTTATGTCAAGTTTATAATCAATATCTCAGCAATTCTCGGTCAAAAATTATTTTTAAAATTAACAAGTATAATATAGTCAAAATATTTACATACAATTTTG
>CAZTEM010000094.1:0-4487 GCA_964612755.1 uncultured Desulfobacterales bacterium
ACGATATTTTTATAATTTTTTCAACTTAAGCCTTTTTGTAACAGCAATTCTCGGTCAAAAATTATTTTAAAGATTAACAAGTGTAATATAGTCAAAATATTCACATACAATTTTGTCTTTTTGGTTATTATAGAAAAATAAAAGGAAGAAGTGAGGCTTGGATATGCTTTTGCAGCTTAGGGTTTCACTTGAAACAGATGCGCTGCAAAAGCATATCCAAGCCTCACTTTACCCGATCTGATACCCTGAAAGACAATATAATAATTTTGATAATATATATCCTGTTATAGTCAACAGAGGAATCCTGTTATCTCCCAGTCAGAACCACAATTTCCAGTTCAATAACCTGTCAATTTTGACAGTAATTCTCGGTCAATATATATGAACAAAGCAGATACCCGCTTCAAAAGTCTTATAGACAACCCAATTGTAACCAACCTTTACAGACCGTCTCAATTAATAAAGAGATTACATATATTATTTCGTTATAAAACAACAATGTCATATTGTCTTTCAGGGTATAAGATCGGGTAAAGTGAGGCTTGGATATGCTTTTGCAGTGCATCCGTTTCAAGCGAAACTTAAACTGCAAAAGCATATCCAAGCCGCCCTTCTTCCATTTATTTTTTTATAATAACCAATCTTACAAAATTTTTATGCAGGTGACTTGACTATATTATATCTAATCATACTTGATTACACCTGTTAATCTCAAAAATAATTTTTGACCGAGGATGGCTGTTTTGTAATAATCAAATCTTGATTTTTATATTTACATTTTTCTTGACAATGGGTAAATTTTCATTCTATCTATGTTACCTAGTAAAGATAAAATAGTATATTGGAGTATAAATTAATTTACAGCCATGATCTGGCAATAAACATAATTCCAATATTAATTTAAAAAGGATGAAAATGAAAAAAATAAAATTAAAAATCAATCTTGGCATATGTTTTTTTATAATTTGCATTGTACTATTAATAATTAGTGCAGACACTTCCTTTGCAGCGCAACAAAACATGGAACAGAAAATAAATATGATGGTTAATGTACTTGCACCATCATCAGATAGCAGCTGGCAGAGACAGAATAAAAAAGATGCTGTTTTTGAAATATTAAACAAAAATCCGGAGATATCCGGCAACCCCCTGGTTGATGAATTAATAAATGTTGTTTTAAATAACGAAGCAAAAAGAAAAAATGTTCAAGTAACCAGATCAATCCCGGACAAGGACATTGAGCAAATCCTTGATATTATTAACCCCAATATAAATAAAAAATACCGAAAACAAAAAAAAAATATAATAATACAAATATTAAATAATACCTATAATCCAGCAGAACCGGTAAACTCAGGCGGCTCAGGGCATGGTCAAACTATTCAAAAAGGAAAATCCATTACTGCTTTTGCTAAAGTGATAGTCTCTGATCAGATCAGTAAGCAATTTCAAGGGGCAAACGCCATTGATGGTTTAGAAAATACTGAATGGGTTGCCCATGGATCAAGAGGAAAATGGCTGCTTTTAAAATGGCGTAATCCGGTTAATATTAAATCCATTGGTCTGCTTGGAAGACGTCAGGATATAAGTGTTCATATCTGGGACAGTGACATTATTTTCAGTGATGGAACCATTATTGAATTTGGTGCTTTAGATGCTGCCAGTTTTAGAAAGATTTCCGTGAATAAAAAACAAATAACATGGATCAAATATTATATCCGTGACGGAAAAAACAATGTCGGTTTAAGTGAAATAGAGGTAATAGGAACCCGTGTAAGCACAATTCCACCAAAGCTTGTAATTAAACCCCAGCTATACCCTGTTAATCTTGCCCAGGAAGCAAAAATTTCGGTTTCAAGCGCCCTTAAAAACAAATATCGTGGCGCCAAGGCAATAGATCGTAACCCGATGACCGAATGGGTTGCCAAGGGCAATTTGAATCAATGGCTGCGCCTTTCCTGGAAAAAGGCAGTAAAAATTGATCGTATCCGTCTTAAAGGAAGAATCGGAGACTCGGCCAGCAGGATAAACGAAGCATTGCTTATTTTCAGCAATGGCTCCATTATACAGATTAATGGTGGGTTAAAAGCAAAACAGACAAAAACCATAAAAACCCTTCAAAAAAAAATTACCTGGGTAAAATTTTATATTCGTAAAAGTCATCACAAAGCAGGTCTTGCGGAAATAGAGGTTAATGGAAAAAAGGTAGTAAAAAAAATTATTGCACTCAACCTTGCCCAGAAGGCTAGTGCCCGGGCATCAGATTATGCTGGTTCAAAATATAAAGTCAGATTTGTTAAGGATCGACATTTTGAGACCCAATGGGTTGCAAAAGGTGGACGAGACAAATGGATATCTTTGGAATGGGATCAACCGGTAGCTATTGGAAAACTCTCCATAACAGCAGGGAAAGGTTTGGAAAACGGTCGTATTCTTGACAGTGTTCTGATTCTCAGTGATGGCTCGTTGATTCCGGTTGGTAAAATAAACCCGGGTCAGACCAAAACATTCAAAATTAACAAATCTGAAATGTGGTGGATTAAATTTTTTATCCGCAAGGGGCGCGGTAAAATCGGAGTGTCTGAAATCATTGTACAAAGGTGGTAATAGTCAAAAAGGCACAAAGAATTTATTTAAGGAAATAATGCTCAGGGCATAGTTTTTGTGAATATTGAAGTCACAGCATCCCAGTTTGGTGCTTTTACCATATAGTCAGGAGGGCATTGCCCTGTACCATCTGTAACACTAATGACTATAGCACCAAGAGTGCCATTAATCCTGGCTGTATTAGGGGGTGTCACTACAAATTTTATATCATTCTCATTAATCATAGATGTATGAGATGGGATAGCAAAATAATCAGATATTGCAGCTGCAATATTATTAGCATCTTGTTCAGCTGCAGTGCAAAATGATTTGGCTCTGTATGAAAGAAAATTTGGGATTGCGATGGATGCAAGAATCCCAATAATGGCAATAACAACCATAATTTCAATTAACGTAAAGCCTTTTTTGTTAAGTTCCAATTTTTCACACACTGGTGTTTCCTCATTTAAGGTCTGAATTTTAATTTCGAGATATTATTGTCAGTTCTTAAATATTAAGCATAAAGTATGCCAGAGTCTGATACAGACTTCTCTCTCCCTATCCCTTATATTTTTTGAATATTATTGCCAAATTTTGTCATACATCTGTCAATAACAGTCATATTTTGACATGATATATCTCTTCATCAATATTTCACTAACCTGACCATGGAATATCGTTGGAGCAATAAAATTTACTTGACAAAAATCATCCTCCTTTATATTCTTCCCCATAAAGTCAATGTAATATAAAGCTGTACCAGAAAACATTGGCAAAGTCAGATATCTGTTTTACTCGATGTCATGGTTGGTTTAACAATGCCGGTTTAAAAGGTCTGCATTTAAAATTTAATTATGAAATCAAAGGAGGAAACATGTCTTATAATTTTCGCAATTTAGTATTTGAAGGTGGTGGCGTTAAAGGTATCGCATATGTTGGTGCACTTAAAGTAATGGATGAAAAAGGAATCATCCCTGCAATCAAGAGAATTGGCGGGACATCTGCAGGCGCGATCAATGCGGTACTGATAGGGCTTGGCTTCACCCTGGATGAAACTAAAAGCATATTAAGCTCACTTGATTTTAATGATTTCATGGACGATTCCTGGGGGATAATTAAAGATGTAAAACGCCTTGTTGACGAATATGGATGGTATAAAGGCGATTATTTCAGAAACTGGATTGGAAAACTGATTAAGGAAAAAACAGGAAATACCGAAGCAACCTTTGCTGACATTGAGGCAATGAAAAATACTCAAAACTTCAAATCCATGTATTTCATGGGCACAAACCTTTCCACATCATTTTCAGAAATTTTTTCAGCTGAACATACACCAAGGATATGCATTGCCGATGCAGTCAGAATCTCCATGTCCATACCTCTGTTCTTTGCTGCAAAAAGAAGCATTCGAGGCGATGTCTATGTTGATGGAGGTGTTTTAAATAATTATCCGATTAAATTATTTGATAGAAAAAAATATTTAAACTCACAAAACTATGCAGAAACAGATTATTACAAGACAATAAATGATCAGATATCAAAAATAGACAGACCAATATCCACTTATGTTTATAATAAAGAGACCCTTGGTTTCAGGCTTGATACAAAACAGGAAATTTCTGTTTTCCGTGATCATGCAGAGCCACACCATAACAAAATAGATGGTTTTTTTGATTATACATGGGCATTGATAGATACTATTATAGAATCCCAGCAAAGCGCGCACCTTCACAGCGATGACTGGGCAAGGACAGTATATATTGACAGCCTTGATGTAAAAACAACTGATTTTAATTTGTCTGATGTAAAGAAAAAAGAGCTTGAAGAATCAGGAAAAAAAGGCGCCCTTAAATATTTTGAATGGTATGATAAAGCCGATGCATTGCCAAACAAATAGAATT
>CAZTEM010000094.1:4587-12783 GCA_964612755.1 uncultured Desulfobacterales bacterium
AATTAAAGTAAAAAAACATATTTTCAAACATGGTCTTAATAAGCTAATTATCAACCTGGTGAATCGTTTTAGCTTTGTTGACTTTATTAAAAAAACAGCTCTTTCAGAAAAACACAGATCCACATATAATTTCTTTAAACAAATCCCGGAAGACTGGCAGAACACAGAAGAAATCAAAAAAATTGCCATAGACCAGACCCTGGCGCAATTTAAGAATAATGGTGAATCAGTAAACCCGGATAAGATAAAACAACTTATCAATAAAATGGCTATCCAATATAACAGGGAAATCCATATCAATGCTGTCACCTCCATAGATATAGCATTCAGGCACATGTTTAATTACCCTGAACAAGCCTACCCATTTACATCCTCCAACGGCAGAGACATTAAACACCTTGAAAAACTTAAACAATTGAAAAAAGATGGGCACGGTGTTATCTACCTGATAAATCATTCATCACATTTGGATGAATTTATTTTCAGTCTGCTATGCCAAAGACTCAATTTAGGCTTACCGGTTTTTGCTGCGGGTCAGAATATGATGACCATTAAAAGCATTGCACGCCTTTTAATGGTTGGCTCATATATTGTTCTAAGAAAAGGCGCAAGCAAATATCAAATGGCTGCCCTGTATCATTATTGCAGCGCTCTCAGCAGAACAGGCTCCCAGCAGGGCATATTCCTTGAAGCGTGGCGTGGCGGTGCAAGAACCCGGGATGGAAGTTTAAGATATCCAAAAAAACTTGTTACTTTAAAAGGAGCCATTGATGTTAATGATGATGTGGTAATTCAACCGGTAGCCCTTTCCTACTCAGCTATTCCTGAAGATTTAATGATGTGTTCAAGAAAAAGTGGTGTAAGCTGGATCCGGGGCATGGGAATTTTTAAAACAATTTTAAGGATCCCTTTGCATCCAAAAACATTTTTCTTTAAATCTTTAGAAAATATTTATGGCAGAGCTTTTATTACAATGCCGGAACCAGTGCTTTTAAGTGATCTTAAAAAACTGCACGCTAAAGACAATACCGGTATTGCTCTGGATGAATTTGTTGCATTATTTTCAATCAAAGAAATTGCAAAAAATAAAAAAATCATGGCAAGCCAGCTTGTTGCAAGGGCTTTGAATCATGCAAAAAAAACAATGTCCCATGAGTTAATTGACAATGTCAAATTACAATTGGCAGACATAAATGAATACCATGAACAAACCTTTAATCAAAAACCAGATCTCGAAGATTTCATAATACGAAGCAGCAAATATGACATTGTTAAGGATGGCTTAAACACATTAAAAAAGCGAGGTGTTCTAAGTAAATGGCAAAAAGATATCCATGGTCTTCCTTTGGTTAAAGATGAAAATGCGCTTTCCTATTATGCAACCCATGGTGACAGACGACTTTATTCCCCTACGGCAGATCAGAATATTGTTGTTGTGGGTGCAGGGCATTGGGGATTTGCCCTTGCCACATATATTGGTTTCAAACTCCTGGATAATAAAAAATATAATAACGCAAGTTTAACTATTTATGATCCCAGAGTTGAAATTGCAAGACAGATGGGGCTGACCCGCCATGGATCAGGGTTATTTGCTGAAAAGATGCTTCCAAAAAATGTTTTTGTCACAAGTGACCTCCCTGGCGCTTTCAGAAAAGCAAGTGAAATCATCATAGCATCAAAGCCCGAAGACTTTGAAAATCATGCAAGAAATATTATTAAGGTCTCAGAGCAGCCAATAAAAATAATTATTGCGACCCGGGGTTTTATTGCCGGTACAAGTACACTGCCGTATCATTTTCTTAACAAACTTATCTTGGAATCTAAACGGGATGATATTGAAATATTTGTGCTTGCAGGACCTGTTGATCCAGAAGCCCTTGTTAATAAAAGCCGAATTAACGGAATATTTGCAGGCAAGTCAAAATCGCTCAATCAAATCGCTCAAATGTTTGGATGGCCGTCAGGTCGGGTAAGACTATCTGACGATCCAATTGGTGTGCATGCGGCAGATATCTTTGCAAGAATATATTCAACATGGTTAAGTTTTATGGTTAATTCAAACAAGATCAGTAATGCTTCTGACATTGGTTTTCTTACGGCAGCAATTGGCAGAGAAGCGCGGCAATTAGCTATTGCCATGGGAGCTGCACCCGAGACTTTTAATCTGGGCAGCATCCCTTGGACCGCAACCTTTGTGGCTGCTTCCATGGAAGGATCCTGGTATGAATTTGGGAAAAAAGCCGGACAATACACCAAAAAAAGAAATAATAAGACCCATAAATACGTAAAAGAATTAAAAGAAAATTTAGAGAGCGAGGGAAAAATATTACAAATACTGGTTGATATGAAGGAATGCCTTGAATGTGCTAAATTGCTGAATATTAATTTACCAATATTAAAAAAAGCTTACAGAATTTTTTATAAAGCTGAAAAATAAAAACAACATGACTCAAAAATAGATTTGCCTGCAACAATAATTTATTTTTTTAATGCCCGGGCAACAGCTTTTGCTGCCTTGGTATTCATTGTGGGTAAAGATGCAAGTTCTTTGATTGATGCGTTCTTGATTTTATTTATGCCCTTATAATGTTTTAACAAAACCTGTTTTCTTTTTGGTCCGATCAAGGATATATTATCTAAAAATGAGGTCTGACCTTTTTTTTCCCGCCTTTTTCTCTGGAATCCTATGGCAGTTCTATGGGTCTCATCCCTGACCCTTTCCAGAAGATATAAAGCTTTTTGATATTGATTTATATTTAAAGGATTTGATCTGCCCGGGATATATATTTTATCCTGTTTTTCTCCCTTATCAATATCTTTTTTTGCAATACCTGCAACCTTGAATCTGCCATAAATGCCAAGTCCTTCCAATACTGAAACTGCAATGGATATCTGCCCTTTACCTCCATCCACAAGCAAAAGATCAGGATATTTTATATCTTTATTAGAATACCGCCTGGTTAACACTTCCTGCATATAGGCATAATCATCATGGTGATCATTGTTTTGAATAATATATTTTCTATAGGCACTTTTATCAGGAGCTGCACCTGTAAAGACAACCATGGACGAGACCGGTTCCTGTCCTGATATATTCGAATTATCAAAGCACTCTATTCTTTCCGGCACATGATCCATTTTTAAAAGGTTTTTTAAAGATAGCAGGATAGCTTCTGTTTCGATCTTTTTTAATGCAATATTTTTTAATTTTTTATCAGCATTGGCAGCAGCCATTTCAATAAGACGTTTCTTATCACCTTTTTTTGGAACAACAATTCTGACATGCCTGCCCTTTTTTTCAGAAAATACATCCTCAATAATAGACATGCCTTCTATTTTTTCCTGTATTAAAATGGTTGAAGGCACAAACAATGCTTTTTCATAAAACTGGGTCACAAATCCTGATAATATTTCCGAATTTGTGTTAATTTCCGAATCAAACACATAATCAATTGCATCAATAAGATAGCCAGATCTTATTTTAAGTATAGTAACAACTGCCTTTGATTTGTTTTTCAAAAGAGCAATAACATCTCTATCTTCAAGATCCCGGGATACAACATATTGCCTTTCAAGGGTTTTTTCTATGGCAAAAATTGTATCCCTGATTTCAGCAGCTTTTTCAAAATTCTGATCTGCAGCACAGGATTCCATTTCCTTTTTTAATCTTAATATAACATCTCTGCCTTTTCCTTTTAAAAAGGCAGAAACATCTTTCACAATCTTGTCATATTCATCTTTACTGACGTCATTACAACAGGGACCAAGGCAGGCCTTGATTTGATAATTCAAACAAGGTCGCGATCTATTGGAAAATTGATTTTTTCTGCATTTTCTAAGTTTAAAAATTCTGTGAATCTGTTTTAATGTCTGACGTACGCTATATGCCGAGGAATAAGGTCCAAAATAAAGGGCTTTATCTTTTTTTATTTTTCTTACAACATTGATGGGGGGATAATCCATGGTTTTATCAATTTTCAAATAAGGATAATTCTTCCCGTCTTTTAAAAGAACGTTATATTTAGGTTGATACTCTTTAATAAGATTGGATTCAAGAATATATGCTTCATGATCCGAGCTTGTTATAATGGTCTCAAAATCAATTATTTGTTTAATTAATATCTCTGTTTTAAAATCATGGCGCTGGTTTACAAAATAAGAAGCAAGCCTCTGTTTTATATTTTGAGCTTTACCCACATAAATAATTTTACCTTTATTGTCCTTCATAAGATATACCCCTGGCTTTTTTGGTGCCTGGTAATATTTTTCCATAAGGGTATTATCTATTTGGTCAATCATGGGAGTCTATAGATCCTGGATATCTTTTAATTCTTTTATTTTATCCCTGAGAGCTGCAGCTTTTTCAAATTTTAAAGCCTTTGATGCTTGTTGCATATCTGATTGTAATTGGCGTATAATCTGATCAAAATCTTTGTGCTTACTATTATAATCTTTTACTTCTTCGGCAACAAGTTCCTGCTCTGCGCTAATGGTTTTTTCCATGGAATAATCAAACTTTCTAAGTTCTTTTATGATAGTAGTTGGAGTAATACCATTGTCTTTATTATATTGCTGCTGAATCTTCCTGCGGCGTTTTGTTTCGCCCATGGCTTTTTCCATGGATCCGGTTATTTTATCGGCATACATGATAACTTTTCCGGACTTATTCCTTGATGCCCTGCCAAAGGTCTGAATAAAAGACCTGAACGATCTTAAAAAACCTTCCTTATCAGCATCAAGAATTGCCACCAGAGATACTTCTGGTATATCAAGTCCTTCTCTTAAAAGATTGATACCTATTAAAACATCAAAAAGCCCTCTACGCAAATCCTGAATAATATCAACCCGTTCAATGGTCCCTATATCAGAATGCAAATACTTAACTTTTATACCCAGATCAAAATAATAATCAGTTAAATCCTCAGACATTCTTTTTGTGAGTGTTGTAACAAGTACTCTTTGACCTGCATTTACCCGTTTTATTATTTCTTCATAAAGGTTATCAACCTGATTTTCAGCACCTCGGACTTCAACGGGCGGGTCCAGCAATCCTGTGGGTCTTACAATCTGCTGGGCAATTCTTGATCCTGCTTTTTCCATTTCATAATCAGCAGGTGTTGCTGAAACATAAACCACATTATTAATTTTTTCCTGGAATTCCTCAAACTTGAGAGGACGGTTATCAGCTGCTGAAGGCAGCCTGAAACCGTGTTCAATCAATGATTCTTTTCTTGATCTGTCAGCTTTATACATTGCTCCGAGCTGGGATACTGAAATATGACTCTCATCAAAAAACAAAAGAAAATCTTCAGGGAAATAATCAAAAAGCGTTGGTGGCGGTTCTCCTTTTGCACGACCTGTAAGATGCCTTGAATAATTTTCTATACCGGTGCAATAGCCAATTTCCTGCATTATTTCAAGATCATAATCAGTTCTTTCTTCAAGGCGTTGAGCCTCCACAAGTTTATTTTCAGAATAGAAAAAATCAAGCCTTTGTTTTAATTCTTTTTTTATACTTTTAATTGCCCTGTCCCGTGTCTGTTGCAATGTAACATAATGGGAAGCCGGGAAAACAGCTGTTTCCTTAAGCTTATTTTTCGTATCTCCCCTTAAGGGATCAAACTCGCTGATACTTTCAATGGTATCACCAAAAAATTCAACTCTTAAGGCAAATTCTTCTTCATATACAGGAAAAATCTCAACCCTGTCTCCTCTGACCCTGAAAGTTCCACGGTGGAAATCCATATCATTTCTTGTATATTGGATACTCACAAGTTGTCTTACAAACTTGTCCCGGGAAAGGTCCATATCAATATTTAATTTAATACAAAGTTCAAGATAATCAGCAGGAGCGCCTAATCCATATATACACGACACACTTGCAACCACTATTACATCTGTTCTTGACAGCACAGCCCTTGTTGCAGAATGGCGCATTCTATCTATCATATCATTAATGGAAGAATCTTTTTGAATATATGTATCAGAAGAAGGGATATACGCTTCAGGCTGATAATAATCATAATAGCTTACAAAATATTCAACACGGTTGGATGGAAAAAGAATTTTAAATTCATTGTATAATTGGGCAGCCAAAGTTTTATTAGGGGCAATTATCAATGCCGGTTTTTCAATTTTTTCAATAATATTTGCCATGGTAAAAGTTTTGCCTGACCCTGTAACACCAAGCAATACCTGATGACTATGACCATTTATTATACCCTCTGACAAATATTTAATTGCTGTGGGCTGATCCCCGGTTGGTACAAATTCTGATTCTAATGTAAATACACCCATATTATTTTCAGCCTGTTTTTATTAAACTTATCACCAAACTTGCCTTTTCTGAAACACCAATCTATGGTAATTATTATAGCTTAAGATTTATCATAATTATATAGAGAGTTAAGGAACAAATAAAAAAACATGGAAGAAAATAATAATAAAAGTAACTTTATACAATCAATTATCGAAACCGATATTCAAAATAACAAAAATAATGGAAAAGTCATTACACGTTTCCCTCCTGAACCCAATGGATACCTGCATATTGGTCATGCAAAATCCATGTGTCTAAATTTTGGAATGGCACAAAAATATAATGGAAAATGTAATCTGAGATTTGATGATTCCAATCCTGCAAAAGAAGAACAAAAATATATTGATTCTATTATCTCCAATGTTAATTGGCTGGGATTTGACTATAATGATAAACCTTTTTTTGCCTCGGATTATTTTGATAAATTGTACGAATATGCAGTACAGCTGATACAAAATGGCAAGGCTTATGTATGCAGTCTTTCCCCGGATCAGATGCGTGAATATAGAGGAACTTTAAAAGAGGTTGGAAAAGACAGCCCCTTTAGAAATCGGACAATCAAAGAAAATCTTGACCTTTTTGAAAAAATGAAAAATGGCGATTTTGAAGGGGGTGAGCATGTTTTACGCGCAAAAATTGACATGTCCTCCCCAAATATAAATTTGCGAGACCCTGTAATTTATCGAATATTAAAAATAGCACACCCGAGAACAGGTAATAAATGGAAAATCTACCCCATGTATGATTTTACCCATTGCCTTTCTGATGCAAATGAAAAGATTACCCATTCATTATGCACCCTGGAATTTGAAGACCACAGACCTTTATATGATTGGATTCTTGATGAATTAAACACTGAATGCCATCCCCAGCAGATTGAATTTGCAAGGATGAATATAAATTTTACTGTTTTAAGTAAACGAAAACTTAAAATCCTTGTGGACAAAGAATATGTAAACGGGTGGGACGACCCGAGGCTGCCTACTCTTGAAGGACTACGCAGACGCGGTTTCACACCTGAGTCCATAAAAAACTTTTGCAATATCATTGGCATAAGCAAAAAACAAAGCCGTATTGACTATGGACTTCTTGAGAACTCCCTGCGAAATGATCTTAATGAAAAAGCCCCAAGAAGAATGGGTGTATTAGATCCTTTACTTATTGAGATTGAAAATTATCCGGATGATGAAACAGAAGAACTTGATGCATTAAACCATCCCCAGAATCCTGAAATGGGTAAAAGAAAAATATCTTTTTCAAAAAGAATTTATATTGAAAAGCAAGACTTTATGGAAAATCCGCCAAAAAAGTTCTTCCGCCTCACTCCTGACCAGGAAGTCAGGCTGAGGTTTGCTTATTTTATACGCTTAAAAGAAATCATAAAAGACAAAACAACAGGAGAAATAATCAAGCTGATCTGCACCTATGATCCTGCCACAAAAGGAGGCAATGCCCCGGACAACCGAAAGGTAAAAGGTACTCTTCACTGGGTTTGTGCTAAAAATAATCTCGAAGCCAAAGTCAATCTCTATGACAGACTCTTTATTGATGAAGACCCTGAATATGATGTCAAAGATTTTACGGAAAATATTAATCCTGATTCGCTTAAGACCATGACAGGCTGCAAACTTGAAAAAAGTCTGGAAAATGCAGAACCTGAAACAGCATATCAATTTGAAAGACTTGGTTATTTCTGCCTTGATTCAAAAAACTTGCAGTCACCATCAGCAACCCCTGTATTTAATCGAGCTGTAACCCTGCGAGATGCCTGGGCTAAACTTGTAAAACAAAAACAACAGGAAAAACGACAAAAAGAAAAAGCTTTGCAAAAACAAAAGGCAAAAAAGAATCAAAAAAACTAAAAAATCAGAAAAACT
>CAZTEM010000095.1:0-12438 GCA_964612755.1 uncultured Desulfobacterales bacterium
AAAGATAGAAACAAAGAAAAATTAAAAAGAATAGAACACTCAATTATTCAATTCAAATATTGACCTTGGATAATATCTTTGATATCAAACAGATTATGAAACCAATTGATGAACAGATATTAAGAGCCACAAAAGAAATTGTGGTAAAGTTTATTGAGCTTGGAAGACTCTCCCCTACAAATATTCATGAATCTTTCAGGGATATTTATCATACTATTGATAAAACTGTAAAAGAGCGCTCAGCCAAGGTTGAATCTTCTAATGGCAGCAAGGAACAGGCTTGAAAACGGAACAAGAGCAGGAATAAAAAAAGGCTTGAGTTTATTTTCTGCCATTGGATACCAAGGCTGGTCGCAACATATTTTTCAGATATTAAATTTTTTAAGGAGACTCAATGTTAAGCGAGCTCAGCATAAAAAATTTTGCAATAATTGATGATATAAGAATTTTATTTAAAGATGGACTTACTGTATTAACCGGTGAAACAGGAGCAGGAAAATCCATTATCATTGAAGCTGTGAATCTTATTTTAGGGTCAAGAGCCTCGTCTGATCTTATCAGAACAGGGCATGAGACAGCTGAGCTTGAAGCGGTTTTTGAAGTTGGAAAAGAATCGACTCAGGCAAAAATGATGAAGGCTCAGGGGTTTGACCCCATGGAAGGTTTGATGATCCGCAGAATCATATCATCTAAGGGCAGGCACAAGATTTTTATTAACAGCAGGTTGTCTTCCATACAGTTTTTAAAGGAAATCACTGAAAACCTTGCAGGAATTTCAAGCCAGCACGCTCACCAGGGGCTATTAAAAGAAAAAAATCATCTTGATATCCTGGACAGATTTTCCAGCACTTTTCCTTTAAGAAAAGAGGTTGAAATAATTTATAATGAGCTTGTTATTTTAATTAAAGACCTTAACAAGCTTAAGGCAGATGAGGGAAAATTCATCCAGGAAACAGAGTTTTTACAATTTCAGATTAATGAAATCAAACAAGCTGATATAAAAGAGAACGAAGATATATCACTGGAAAAAGAAAAACACCAGCTTAAAAATGCAAAACAGATATTTGAAGCTGTAAGTTTTGGAGCAAATGAAATTTATTCCAGGGAAGAATCCATAATAGAAAGACTTTCTTTAATTAAAACCCAGATTGAAAAATATAAAAGTTTTGACCCTGTACTTGGCGAAAAAGCCGGAAATCTTGATAATATATTGTTTGAATTAGAAGATATTGCACGGGAGTTTCAGGCTTATTCTTCAAAAATCAGTCTTGATCCTCTGGAACTTGAAAAAGTGGAAAACAGACTTGATTTGATTCAGAAGTTTAAAAGGAAATATGGAGGGTCTATTGAATCCGTATTCTTACAATATTCTCAAATGCAGGAACAATTTTTAAAAATAGGCAATGTAAATGATAAGATTGAACAGGCAGAAAAAAAACTTAAAGAGTTAAGGGAAAAATTTGCTCAAAAGGCAATTCTTTTGTCTCAGATACGAAAGAAAAAGGCAAAAGAGCTTTCAAATCTTGTTATAGCTGAACTAAAAGAACTTGAGATGAGCCAGGCTGATTTTGTTATTAATTTTGCAGAAAATAATGAGACATCACAAGATAAAGGTTTTATGGTAAATGGGAAAAAAGCATTTCCAACAGGCATTGATAATATAAGCTTTTATATGAGTACAAACCCGGGCGAAAAGCCAAAGCCTCTGATTAAAATAGCATCTGGCGGAGAACTTTCAAGAATAGTTCTTGCGTTAAAAATTATTTTGTCCAGGACTGAGGCTGTAGGAACTCTGGTTTTTGACGAAGTAGATGCTGGAATCGGTGGTGCAACTTCGGAAAAAGTTGGACTAAAACTTGCCGAGCTTGCTAAAACCAATCAGATTATTTCCATCACACACCTTGCTCAGATTGCAAAATATGGGAAAAATCATTTTAAAATTATAAAATTCATATCTGACAATAAAACCTCTACCTCTATTATTCCTCTGATAAATAATGATGATAAAGCAGAAGAGCTCGCAAGAATGATAGGCGGCAGTAAGATAACCAAAGCAACTTTGGACCATGCAAAAGAAATGTTGAATCTTGTATAAATTCTTAGAATAATTTGTCAGGGCTTGAAAACCGCAGAAACTTAACATAGAATATTTATATGGGATATATATTTAATTTTAATGATGCAAAAGCATATGACTTCTGGTTTGAGGATAAGAACAATGATTATATTTTTAATCTTGAAACTGATATGCTTGTAAAAATGCTTGCTCCTCTAAGGGGGCAAAGGTTTTTAGACATAGGATGCGGCACAGGAAAGAGTATTGAACCTTTTTTAAATAAAGGGCTTCAACTTTCCGGGATTGATCCTTCTCCTTATATGCTTGATCTGGCAGAAAGAAAATTTAAAAATAAAGTCGATCTTTTCAGAGGATTTGCAGAAGACCTTCCCTTTGAAGATAATTCTTTTGAGTATTCATCATTTTTTACAAGCCTTGAATTTACAGAATTGCCTGCAAAGGCAATTGAAGAAGCATGCAGGGTTACAAAGGATAAAATTTTTGTGGGTGTCATGAATAAGTATGCGCCTGGGAATATCTATAGAATTATTAAAGCAAAATTCACTGATACAATATTTTCCAAAACCCAGTTTTTCACCATCTTGGAACTTAAGCAGCTTGTGTTTTCAATTTTGGGCAGGGTCCCTGTGTCATGGAGAACAACACCCCAGATATCTTTTTTGTCAGGGAAATATTTGTTTATGATGGAAAAGCAGTTTTTAGTTCAGAAATTGCCCTTTGGAAGTATGATTGGTATGACAATAAAACCTGTTCCCAAGTTCCGTGTACGGCCTTTGGGTGTAAAAAACAAATCAAAGGCAAGATATAAGCCGGCTCCGGGATTTGCAAGAGATATGAAGCAGGAATAATAGAAAAGGCTGCATGGAAACAATATTTTATAAAAAATTGGCTGATAAAGCTGTAAGGTGCAATATATGCAATCATTTTTGTGAAATTGAAAATGGTAAAAAAGGCATATGCAAAGTCAGGGAAAACAGAAATGGCAGACTTGAATCTCTGATATATCCAAAAATTATTGCAAGGGGTATAGACCCTGTTGAGAAAAAGCCTTTATTTCATGTTAAACCCGGTTCAAAATCCTATTCCATTGCAAGTGTAGGGTGTAATTTCCAATGTACATTTTGTCAGAATGCAGATATTGCCCAGATGCCCCGGGACCGCGGCATGATAAATGGTGTTGAAATTGATCCTGAAACCATTGTGAAACAAGCCTTAAGAGGAGAGTGCAAGAGTATTGCATATACATATACAGAACCCACTGTCTATTTTGAACTTGCCCTGGAAACTTCAAAAATTGCAAAGAAAAATAAACTTTTAAATATCTTTGTAACAAACGGGTTTATGTCAAATCAGGTTATTAAAGAGATTGCTCCGTTTTTAGATGCTGCCAATGTTGATTTAAAAGCCTTTAACGAAAAATTTTATAAAAAATATTGTAAAGCAGGGCTTGAGCCTGTTAAAGAAAATCTGAAATTTATGAAATCACTTGGTATTATTGTCGAAGTAACGACTCTATTGATACCTGGATTAAATGATGATATCAGGGAACTTGAACAAATGGCATGTTTTATTAAAGATGACCTTGGTGCAGATACTCCCTGGCATATCAGCAGGTTTCATCCATGTTATAAAATGGCGGACAAACCAATAACTCCTGTTACAAGCCTTGAAAATGCATATAATATAGGGAAAAATGCAGGATTATGCCATGTTTATGCAGGCAATGCGCCGCAACTTGGACTTGAAGATACATTCTGCGATGGGTGCGGGGCTCTTCTTGTAAAAAGAGATGGATATATTATCAATTCAAATATCAAAAAGGGCAAATGCCCCAATTGCAATAAAGAGATTTATGGAATTTATTAAAGATAAAATAATGATTTACGGGAAAATGATTAAATTCTCCCATAGTATTTTTGCCCTGCCTTTTGCTTTGTCTGCAATGATTCTTGCATGGCAGGACCATGAATTTAAGATCTTGAATTTGATTTTTATTATTATTGCCATGGTATCTGCAAGGTCTGCTGCCATGGGATTTAATCGAATTGTGGATGCTGAAATCGATAAAAAGAATAAAAGAACTGCTGTAAGGGAAATACCTTCTGGTGTGTTAAAAAAAAAAGAGGCAATTATTTTTGTGGTAATTTCTTCATTAATTTTTATTGTTTCAGCTTATATGCTTGGAACTTTATGTTTTATGCTCTCGTTTCCGGTTCTGGCATTTTTAATGTTATATTCCTTTACAAAACGCTTTACAAGGTTTTGCCATATTTTCCTTGGGGCAGCAATAGGGCTTGCGCCGTTAGGAGCGTGGATCGCAATTACAGGTTCCATATCTGTGAAAATAGTTTTTTTAAGTTTTGCACTTATGACATATATTGCAGGGTTTGATATCTTATACTCATGCCAGGATATAGATTTTGATATATCCCAGGGGCTTTTTTCCATACCAGTGAAATACGGGGCGAAAAATGCAATGCACATGGCAAAGATTCTGCATCTGTTTTTTATCTGCTTTTTATTATTGATGCACTATTATTTTAATATGCATATTGTATTTTATATTTTTATAGGTTTTATTATAGTTTTTTTAATTATTGAACACATGCTTGTAAAACCCAATGACTTAAAGCATATTAATATTGCATTTTTTCATATGAACAGCCTTGTATCAATTACCTTGCTTGCAGGTATTATCAGTGAGATTTTAATAAAATAATCTTGTAAAAAAATGGACATAAAAGATAAAAAAGCAGAATATATAATTTCAAAGCTCCATGACCATGGTTTTAGATCGTTTATTGTTGGCGGTGCTGTTCGTGATTTTCTCCGCAATGTCAATTTTTCTGATTATGATATTTTAACCGAGGCATCCATTGATCAGATTATAGATGTTTTCAGGTTTGAAAAAGTTAAAATTATAGGTCAAAGTTTTAGAATTTGCCTTGTAAATAATATTGAGATTTCTCCTTCAAGAAGTGTTTGCAATGATGATTTTCCTGCAAAAGACCTTGAAATGCGGGATTTTACCATAAATAGTATGGCTTATGACCCCATAAAAGACAATATTATAGATTTGTTTGGTGGGAAAAATGACCTTGATAATAAGATTTTGCGTTTTACAGAAAACCCCTGCCAGCGAATCAAGGAAGACCCTTTAAGAATAATAAGAGCCTGTAGAATGACATCATTAATAAATGGCTCTATTGAGCCTTTATCGAAAAAGGCAATAATTGAAAATAAATACCTTGTTAAAAAAACTATTCCTTTTGAGCGGATAAGGCTTGAAATAATTAAGGCAATGAAACATCATAAGCCTTCTTTGTTTTTTCAATCGCTTCATGAAATTGATGTTTTAAAATATATATTTTTCACCATTGAGCAATGCTTTGATCTTGATGGAGGACCATTCCATGGAGAAACTGTATTTGACCATTGTATGATGACAGGGGATGCAATATCTGCACAATACCCTATGCTGAGACTTGCAGGCTTTCTTCATGATACAGGGAAATTTGATGCTGCAACTTCGGTAAATGGAAGATTAAGTTTTAAGGGGCATGAAAACTATACAGATAAAATCCGGAACGAACTTGAAAAATTGCGATTCAGCAATAAAGAGATTAATTATATCCTTTGTGTAATTCATGTTCATATGCGTCCTCTTAACGAAGATACCACTCCAAAGGCAGTAAGGAAAATATTGCGCGATTTGAACAGGGTTGATCTGGATTTCCATGATTTTTTAAGGATCAGGCTGGCTGATAGAAAAGCAAATTTAGTTAAAAAGCCTTATACTTTTTTTGAAATAAGATTGCGCCTTAAAAAATTTTTAAAAGAACTATTCTCAGATAAAAACAGAGCGTTTTGCTTGAGTGATCTTGAAATATCGGGAAATCAAATAATCGATATTTTAAATATTAGTGAGGGGAAAAAGGTAGGAGACATTTTAAATTATCTTTTGGAAAAAGTTTTAGAAAATCCAGATTTGAATAATAAAAAAGCCCTTGAAAAACTTATTTTGGAATACAGATTATAAAACTTGTTCCTTTGCCCTCTTTTGAACGTACTTCCAAAGTTCCTTTATGCTGATCTGTTATAATAAAATATGATACAGATAAGCCAAGCCCTGTCCCGACACCTGTTTCCTTGGTTGAGAAAAACGGCTCAAATATCCTTCCCCTGATGCCTGATGGTATTCCGGGACCATTGTCCTGAATTGTGATCTTGAGCATATCATTTTCAGGTCTGATATCAATTATAAATTCAGGATTTTTTAAATCCTGGACTTCAGCCATGGCATGGGCGCCATTAATTAATATATTTAAAAAAACTTGTTGGATTTTACTGCCTTCACATTTTATATCAGGCGCATCAGGAGCATATTTGCGGGTTATTTTTATTGATTTAAAATCAAATTTGGATTTTAAATCATAATCAGTGGCAGCAAGATCAATGGTTTTGTTCATCAATTCAATTATATTGCAACGAAGAAATACATGGTCGCTTTTTCTTGAGAAGGATAGCATATCACCAACAATTGTTGCAGCTCTTGCTCCTGATGAGTTGATGTTTTTTAGAACAGAACCAAGCTCTCTTTTTTCCATATATTTTTTGATTGCATTAAACTCGGTATCACATTCTCTGGCAGCTTCAAAATTGGCAGGAAGATCGTTAATAAGTCTGTTTTCCAGCACCTGTGCTGCTGTTAAAATGCCTGAAAGAGGATTGTTGATTTCATGGGCCATGCCGGCTGCAAGA
Source organism: uncultured Desulfobacterales bacterium (assembly GCA_964612755.1). Lineage (GTDB taxonomy): Bacteria > Desulfobacterota > Desulfobacteria > Desulfobacterales > Desulfobacteraceae > JAIOSM01. The sequence goes on from CAZTEM010000095.1 coordinate 6,839, forward strand.
CCTCCCACAGAAAGCATTTTTTCAGATTGTATTACCATTTCTTCCATTTTAACTTTTTCAGTGACATCATCAATACGAATAACCCCCCCATTGACTTTATCAGACATTAAAGGAAATATTAGAATGTCCTCATATCGTGTTATGGAGTTGTCTTTATCAATACGTATGATTTTAGTTTCAGAGTTGGGTTTCCCGGTTTTAAGAGTTTTTTTGATAAGTTTTATTTCATGATCTGAAAAAGGAAAGCTGTCTTTTACAAATGTGCCTTCTGCCTTTTTTGAGCTGATGCCTGTTATTTGCTCAGCTTTTTTATTCCATTGCATAACCTTCATGTCCATATCAACAGTTATTAATGCAGAAAGCATTGAATCTGTGACATTTTTAAATAGAATTTTTAAATCATTGGTTTCAATAAAAGAATTTTCAAGGCTGATTTCTTTTTGCATTCTGTCTATAACCAATTGATTTGCAAGGCTTCCAATAAACTTAAACTCTTCGAATTTAAGTTTGTCCATATCAATTATTGTATCGGCGTCTGCAGCTTTTTTAAAAAAATCAATAAAGGTTTTAATGGTCTCATTAAATTTTCTTGTCATAATAAGCCCGATGAGTAAGGGAATCAGTATTGCAATAAATGATATCAATACGACAGCAATGATATTATCTGTGAAATTTGTTTCAAAGTTTTGCTTTTCATTTTTTATTGCTTTTTTCATTTCTTTTAGATAAACACCTGTGCCAATTGTCCATTTCCAGTCGTTGATATGGGCAACATAGCTCATTTTGGGCATGATTATGCCCGTGCTTGGATCTTCCCACATATATTTGATAAAACCATTGTTTTTGCGATTTTTTGCAGTTCTAATAATATTTGCAATGATTTCCCTGTTCTCCTGGTCCAGGTAATCTAGCAGCATTTTTTTATTAAATTTTTTTATGGGATGTAACAGGCAGAATCCATTATCTTGAATTACAAAAGTATACCTGATTTTGCCATTATCCATTTCAGCTATTCTGCTTAATATCTCATTTTTAGTGTTGCGTTCAATATCATCAAAATATACTCCGGCACAGATAAACCAGTTAAACTGTTTAAACTTTTTTACAAATATTATTTTAGAGGAGCTTGTGTGCTTGGAATAGGTTTGATAATTAAAAAATCCTGAATCCTTATTTTTATCAATCTGCATTATTTTAAGATTTTCTTTTAATTGTGCAATAGCAGGAGGCTTTAAGGATTCAAGCTCTGGTTTGTCAGTGTTGAGTACAAAAGATCCGTCTTGTCTTATAATAAAAAGGAATTCTTTATTACCCCAGTGAATAGGTCTTAAAGCTTCTTTTATTTCAAGCATGAGCTGATTTAAGTTCTTATCTTTGTTTATGCTGTGAATATGATTTGCAACGGAAAATGCATTTAGAACATGATTTTTTATACTTGCCTTAACTTTTGCCTTTGTTTTACTCCTTTGATTATTAATAAAGTTCAGGATGTGGTTAACATCATTAAAAATTAATTTTTTATAAAATTCTGTGTATCTTTGTTCTATTTTTTTTATTGCATCCTGATTTTGCTTATGCATTTTATAGTATAAAAAGAATGAAAAGATAATTGCCATAATACCAATGGCAAGAATTACATTCAGCAATGCAGCGCCGGCTATTGTTTTTGGATTGAATATGTTTTTAAGTTTCATTTTTTATTATAATTGTTAAATACTTTACCATTTTCATTTAATTAGTTAATATAGATATTGATTAAATAAAAGACAATAAGAAAACATTTTAAATTTGAGAGCAAGTTTTGGATAAAAAAAAGTCAATACCAGGTTTCTTTAAAATATTCGTAAAATTGTTTGCATGGATTGCAAAAGGCATGGAAAAAGAGGCAAAGAAAAATAATTTTTGTAAGAGCTGACAGCCTAAAAAATAAACCCTGTCAGGGTTTTCCCTTGTAGATCCTTTTCACCCCCTTTTTTAAAATTAATTTTCCCGGAGGAGTATGAAAATTTATAATGATTGTTTCCCCTGCATCTTGAGGGGTTCTCTTGATGCTGCAAGACTTGCCACAAAAGATGAGGCTTTGCATCGATTAATATTAAATAAAACCATGGAAAGATTGACTCAGGTTGATCTTTATGACCCACCGCCATTAATAGCACAATATACTCAAAGAAATATAAGGGAAATTACAGGGAACCGTGACCCATATAAAAATTTGAAAAAAAAATATAATCAATTTGCCCAGAAAATTTTCCCCGAACTGAAAATTATACAAGATAATGCTGATGACCCTTTTTTAATGGCAGTAAAGATTGCCATTGCCGGTAATATTATTGATTTTGGTGCAGCAAGTGATCAAGGTGAAGCCTATGTCTTTAATGATATCCAAAAAACAATCAATGGTGAAATAAAAGGGGATATTCTTTTATTTCAGGAAAAAATAGCAAAGGCATCAAATATTTTATGGCTTGGGGATAATACAGGAGAAATTGTCCTTGATAAATTGTTACTTGGGCAGCTTGATACCAAAAAAATAACTTATGTTGTCCGCGGTGGTCCTGTCCTGAACGATGCAACAATGGAAGATGCCTTTGATGTAAACCTTTCTGAACTTGTAAAAGTTATTGATAATGGAGCTGATATCCCAGGAACGATTATTTCATGCTGCTCAGAACAATTTAAAGAAGTTTTTTATAAAGCAGATTTAATTATTTCAAAGGGTCAGGGAAATTTTGAAACCCTTGATCATGATGATAAAAGAATAGTTTTCCTTTTTAAAGTAAAGTGTGAAATTATAGCAAGAAATTCAGGTTTTGATAAAGGCGACAGCGTTGTTTTGGTTTAGCCGGTTTATTGATAAATAGTTGGATCTTTTACACCTGCTTCTTTAAAGCCCTTTTTCCTTTGCAGACAAGAATCACACTCTCCGCAAGCTTTGCCTTTAGCATCTGGATCATAGCAGCTTAAGGTTAATGAATAATCAAGATTTAATTTGGTTCCTTTTTTAATTATTTCGGCTTTTGTAAGGCTTATTAAGGGGGTTTTGATTTTTATAAGGGTATTACCCGTGACTCCGGCTTTGGTTGCGAGATTTGCCATGTTTTCAAAGGCTGTGATGTATTCCTGTCTGCAATCTGGATACCCGCTGTAATCCATGACATTAACACCAATAAAAATTGTATCTGCCATGAGGACTTCTGCCCAGGCAAGTGCATAGGAAAGAAAGATTGTATTCCGTGCCGGCACATAGGTTATGGGAATATCATTTTTTTTTACATGGTCAACATCCTGATTTTTAGGAACTTCAATATCAGCTGTGAGAGCAGATCCGCCAATTTTTCCAAGGCTTACATCAAGAATCAAATGTTGCTCTGCTTTAAAAAAAGAAGCTATTTTTTTTGCAGCATTAAGTTCTGCAATGTTTTTTTGATCATAATTAAAACTAAGGCAATGGATTTTATAGTTTTTATGGTGAGCTATTGCAGTCACAGTTGAGGAATCTAATCCCCCGCTTAACAAGACAACAGCTTTTTTATCAAAATCAGGCATTTTTATACTCCTCTTTTATCTTTATCCCAGATTATTTTATGAATCTGTAATGACATTCTTATATTAAGGTTGTCAGAGATAATCCATGTGGCAAGTGTTTTCGGCAAAATTTTATCAAAAACAGGTGAAAAATGTATTTGTTCATGATCTATTATTGGATTTTCAGATTTAATAAAAGCCTTTGCAAATTCATAATCCTCTCTTGTCCCTATTACAAATTTTAATTCATCTTTGATTGTTAAAAAGCTTAGATTTTTTTTTAAATTATTGTGGCTTTCATTGCTTGAAGGGCATTTTATGTCAAGGATTTTTATGCATTCGGGATGGACATTGGAAATATCAATGCTTCCGTTTGTTTCCAAAAGCACTTGGTATTTTTTTTCTATAAGTTCGGATATCAGCTCACAAGTATTATCCTGCAACAATGGTTCGCCACCAGTTATTTCAACAAGATTACAATTATATGATTCTATTTTTTTAATGATATTGATTAAATCCATTGGTGTGGATTCTGATTTTGCATAGGCAGTATCACAATAGGAGCAGTTCAGGTTACAGCCTGAGAGGCGGACAAATACGCATGGCAGACCTGCATAAGTTGATTCGCCCTGGAGGCTGAAAAATATTTCACATATATTGAGTTTCAAAAATGCCCCTGATGATTTCTCGTATGGTTATTCTTCAAAGTATGTAGCGCCACAACCAGGGCTTTCTAAAACCTTAACTTTGGAAATGCTTGAATATTCGGTTTTATAATGGCGTTCAAGCTCTTTAAAGATAAATTTAGCAATATTTTCCGATGTGGCATTTATATTGCTGAATTCAGCAAGCTGATTTAAATCTGTGTGGTCAAATTTTTTTAAGATATTTTTTAAAGTAGCTCTGACATCTCTGAAATCAATCGCAATCCCGAGTTTGTTTAGTTTTGTGCATTTAAGATAGGCTTCAATTATCCAGTTGTGTCCATGCATCCTTGCACAATTACCATCATAACCTCTTAAAGCATGGGCCGCTGAAAAATGATCTTTTACATATATTTCATATATTGGGGTCATAAGTTCACCTGTATTCACCTATGGAAGTTAATATAAAATTATAGCATAGAGCAAAATATTAAGCAAAACAACTTAAGTAAAAATCAAAAAAGCCCCTTTTTTTAAAGGGGCTTTTGTATTTATTGGTAGCGACGCAGGGATTTGAACCCCGGACTCTGCGGATATGAGCCGCATGCTCTAACCAACTGAGCTACGTCGCCAAAAAAACCTGAGATTTATATCATTCGTACAGATTAAAGTCAATGAATATTTTTTAAGGCAATAGCAAATAAGATATTTGTCTATTGCCTTAAATTTTTATTATTAATTTTATTTCTTTTTTATTCTTTTTGAATCAACAATAGTTACAGAATAATTATCCAAGTCTTTAGGAAGATCTGAAAAAACTATCATAAACGGAATAGATTCATTTGCTTTAATATCAATATTTGCTTTTTGTTCTCCATCTGCTCTTTGCAGGATCCTGTTCATAGATGAAATGTCAAGTTCTGCTAATTGCTTTTCAGAGATTGTATTGCCACAATAAACTGTTTTCTTTTTAGCAACAATGTTACCCTTGGACATAAGCACACCTGCAACGCGAACATTATTGATAGGTATTGTTGATGAATTTGTAATTTTACCGGTAATTACAAAAAGGTTTCCGCTTTTTTCATTGTTAACAAGTCTTCCGTTGACGCTTTGCTGATTTATTGTTGCCCAGGAAGGGATTTGATTCATTTTAGAAGGATTAAATAGATTTTTTACAATTGAAAAATCTATTTTTGAAAAATCAATTCTTTTTGTAAATCCTCCTGTTGCAATAAAAGCACCATATCCAAAACAAATTATTAAAAGAACAGCTATTAAGACTTTGAGAAGTTTGCCTGATTTCTTTTTTTTGGGCTTTACACGCATATCATCATCAACAATAATATCATCATCTACAAATTGTTCTTCTTCCATGATGTCATCATCATCTTCGTATTCATCATCTTCATCAAATTCTTCGTTAAA
>CAZTEM010000096.1:0-12264 GCA_964612755.1 uncultured Desulfobacterales bacterium
TATTATTATTTTTTATTATAAACTTTTTATGTTTTTGCTTGACTCTGCACTATCTTTTTCCTATATTTCCCTACAATCGGTAATTTGGATGATAAGTCCATATTTAAATTATGAAGCAGTACCTTAATAATTTTAATCAAGGGGAGTTAAAAATGAAATCATTTGTAAAAGCATTAGTATTAGTAGCATTTGCGTTATTGGTATTTGCAACGCCTGGATTTAGTGGTGACACTGTTAAAATCGGTGTTGGTGGTGTTATTTCAGGAGACCTTGCACCTTATGGTATTTCTTCTGTAAGAGGTTGTGAGATTGCGGTTGATGACCTTAATGCAAAAGGTGGAATTCTTGGCAAAAAAGTTAAACTTATTATTGGTGATGATGTATGTAAGCCTGAAGTTTCTGTAAACATGGCAATGAAACTTGTTTCTGACGGCGCTCAGATGATTGTTGGACATGTCTGCTCCGGAGCTACTCTGGCTGCTAATAAAATATATAAAGATGCTCACCTTCTTGTTGTTTCTCCTGCTTCAACCAATGATGGATTAACATTCTCCGGTGACAACCCTAACTTTTTCAGAACAATTTCCTATGATGGCGCCCAGGCTGAGTTAATGGCTACCTACGGAGTTAAAGGATTAAAAGGGAAAAAATTTGCCCTGATCCATGACAAAGGTGACTATGGTAAAGGTTTGATTGATTCAGTTAAAGCAAATCTTGAAAAATTAGGTGCCAAAGTTGTTCTATATGAAGGATTTACTACAGGAGCAGTTGATTATACAGCCCTTGTACAAAAAATAAAAAGATCAAGAGCTGATGTTACAATGTATGGTGGATACCATTCAGACGCATCAAAAATTGTTCAGCTTCTTGTTAAAAAAAGAGTTAAAACTACATTGTTCGGTCCTGACGGTATAATTGGTGACAATTTCACAAATCTTGCCGGAAAATATGCTGAAGGCGTTTATGCAACAGGTCCTAACGATACTTCAAGCAATCCCATGCATAAAAAACTAATTAAAAAACACCAGAAAAAATACGGTGAAGATCCCGGAACATTCTTTTTTAATGCCTATGCTGCTGTGCTTTGCTTAGCTAATGCTGCTGAAAAAGCAGGGTCTTTAGATTATGACAAAATGAGAGCAGTTCTTTTATCAGAGCAAGTTGAAACACCAATCGGAAAAATTGGCTTTGATAAAAAAGGTGATGTAATAGGTGCTGGTTTTTCTGCTTATAAAGTTGTCAATGGTAAATACAAACAAGTCAACTAGCAACTGATTTAAAATAAAACAGGAGCATGATTTATTACAAATTTGCTCCTGTTTTTTTAGATACAACTTTTCATAATCAGGAGTTGAAAATTAATTAACATGCGATGGTTAAATATTATTATTGGAACAATAATAGTAGGGATACTTGTCTTTTTTGCTGCCAGAGAAATCCACAACGACCCTGCCTATTTTTTTGAATTATTCCTTGGTGGTCTTACAAGGGGCAGTATTTATGCATTGATTGCTGTTGGGTATACCATGGTTTACGGAATAATAGAGCTGATTAATTTTGCCCATGGTGAAATCTATATGATCGGCGCGTACACAGCTCTTATTATTGCAAGTGTTTTAGGGCTATGGGGATATAATCAATTGGTTATTGTTATTCTCGCATTTGTTTTTGCAATTGCGTATTCATGCGCCTATGGGTTTACAGTAGAAAAAATTGCATATTTACCCCTTAGAAATGCTCCAAGGCTTTCTGCACTGATTTCTGCAATCGGCATGAGCCTTTTCCTGCAAAATTATGTAATGCTTGCCCAGACACCTGAATATTTACCATTTCCTGAACTTATCCCTAATTTTGAATTCTGGGAACCCTATGCACATATTATCACTGCCCCTGAAATGATGATCATTGTTACCACTATTATTGTTACAGCCCTTCTTGGTATGCTTATTAAATTTACAAGAATAGGCAAAGCCATGAGAGCAACATCCCAGGATCAAATAATGTCCGCCCTGGTCGGTATTGATGTAAACAAAGTCATTTCCACAACATTTGTTGTTGGTTCTGCAACAGCAGCTATCGGTGGTGTACTCATTGCAACCCATGTTGGTCAGATCAATTTTTTCATAGGTTTTTTAGCTGGTATTAAAGCATTTGTTGCAGCTGTTCTTGGTGGAATCGGAAGTATTCCGGGCGCGGTTTTAGGAAGTCTTGTTTTAGGATGGACTGAAAGTTTTTTTACGGGATATTTCTGGAGTGAATATGAAGACGTTTGTGCTTTTGTCTTTTTGGCATTAATCTTAATTTTCAGACCATCAGGAATACTTGGTAGAAAAGAAACAAAGAAAGTATAATAATTATGATTAAAAAAAAAGAGATTAAACAATCATTTCTCATCTCCTTATGGGCAATAATTTTAACATTTCCCATTATGATCATCAAAGTTAATACAATAAAGCATACAATTGACTGGAGATGGTGGAATATCCTTTATGTTGCAGTAGGAGCTTTTTTTGCATCACTACTTTGGAACTATTTTTTACGAAGAAAAGAAAATAAGAAAAAACAGGATACTGAGGACTCAATACCGCTTGTTCATCGGATGCTTCAGAATAAAAAATTTCGATTACCTTTTCTAATGGTAGTTGCCATTGGAGCAATTGCCTATCCCTTTGTTACGCCCATGTATCACACTAGTATTATGATCTCAGCACTTATTTATGTTATTTTAGGTCTTGGACTTAATATTGTTGTGGGTTTAGCAGGGCTTCTTGATCTTGGATATGTTTTCTTTTATGCAATTGGAGCTTATGCCTATGCACTTTTAAACCTTCATTACGGGATCAGTTTCTGGATTGTCCTCCCTTTAAGTGGATTACTCGGGGCTATTTTCGGAACTCTGCTGGGCTATCCTGTTCTTAGACTGAGAGGAGATTATCTTGCCATTGTAACATTGGGGTTTGGTGAAATAATACGAATAGTCCTGGAAAACTGGGTATCTTTTTCCAATGGGCCAAGAGGAATTAAAGACATTCCCGGTCCATCAAGCTTTGGTATTCATTTAAATCAGCATCAATCTGTTATTTATATCTATTTTATCATAATAGCCATATGTATAATAACTGTCTTTTTTGTTAACAGACTGGAAAACTCCAGGATAGGAAGGGCATGGATTGCATTAAGAGATGATGAAATTGCCTGTCAGGCAATGGGTATTGATAAGACTAAAACCAAACTGACTGCCTTTGCTCTTGGTGCTTCCTGGGCAGGTCTTGCAGGTGTTATTTTTGCTGCAAAAACTTCATATATAAACCCCATGTCTTTTACCATCTGGGAATCTATCACAATTTTATGTGTTGTTGTTATCGGTGGAATGGGATCAGCCATTGGTGTTATTGCAGGTGCCCTTGTATTAATCCTGATACCTGAATATTTAAGAGCTGTTGCTGAATATAGAATGCTTATATTTGGTGCTCTTCAAATAGTTGTAATGGTATTTAAGCCGGAAGGTCTTATCAAGGCTGTTCGTAAAACCTATAAATATTCAAAAATAAAAGAATAAATAATATGGAACCTATATTAAATGTAAAAAACCTCACAATGAAATTTGGTGGTCTTACTGCACTGGACAGAATTGATATTGCCATTAAAAATGGAGAGATTGCAGCTCTTATCGGACCTAACGGAGCAGGAAAAACCACTTTTTTTAATTGTATTACAGGTATTTATAAACCGACTGAGGGTATGGTGGAGATTACTCCTCCAGGGAGACCTAATGAACGCCTTAACGGTTTAAAACCAAATATTGTAACAGAAAAAGGACTTGCCAGAACTTTTCAGAACATTCGCCTTTTCCATGGAATGACAGTCCTTGAAAATGTTATGATAGGAAGGCATTGCAGGCTTAATTCAGGTATTATAAAAGCAATGCTTAAACCTAAAAGCCAACGCATGGAAGAAAAACAAGCTATTGATGATTCTTACAAAATTCTTGAAAAAATAGGTCTTGATAAATATGTAAATGAAATGGCTGTTAATTTACCTTATGGTGCCCAGAGAAAACTTGAAATTGCAAGAGCCCTGGCCACAGACCCGTTTTTACTTTTATTAGATGAACCCGCAGCAGGTATGAACCCCAATGAAACACGGGACTTACATGATCTTATCATCTGGCTTCGAGACAATGAAGATCTTTCAATCTTATTGATTGAGCATGATATGAAACTTGTCATGAGCCTTTCTGATAATATACATGTTGTAGATTATGGGAAAAAAATTGCTGAAGGTACAGCAAACGAAATTAAAAATAATCCACTTGTCATAAAAGCCTATCTTGGAGACGAAGCTGAAAATGCTTAAATTAACAGATATACATACTTATTATGGTAATATACATGCCCTTAAAGGCATTGATATTGAAATCAAAGAAGGAGAAATAATTTCTCTTATCGGTGCCAATGGAGCAGGGAAATCAACTACATTGATGACTACCTGTGGTATTGTACCTGCCAAAAAAGGTAAAATAGAATTTAAAGGACAAGATATTAGTGCGCTTAGTCCGGATAAAATAGTTGCCCTTGGCATATGCCAGGTGCCTGAAGGAAGAAGAATTTTCCCATACCTTACTGTTGCAGAGAACCTGGATATGGGTGCTTTTTTAAGGAACGATAAAAATGAAATTGAAAAAGATCTTAGTTATGTATATGATCTGTTTCCAATTCTTGCCGAAAGAAAAAATCAAGCAGGAGGCACTTTAAGTGGTGGTGAGCAGCAGATGCTGGCAATATCCAGGGCACTCATGGCTCGCCCCAATGTTTTATTACTTGATGAACCATCCCTTGGGCTTGCACCTATTATTGTAAAACAAATATTTGATATTATAAAACAGATTAACAAAGAACAAAATACAACTATTTTTATTGTAGAACAAAATGCAAACCTTGCATTGCAGGCAGCCCATAGAGGTTATGTAATGGAGAATGGAACCATTACCATGACAGATACAGGAGCTAATCTGCTTGTTAACGAGGATGTAAAAAAAGCTTATCTTGGTATATAATTAAAAACAGGTAAGATATTAAAATTATCATCTTACCTGTTTTTACCCTCACTTTATTTACAGCTATTTTTAAATATTTTATTTGATCGCTTTACAGCACAAAAATCACCGCACATGGTGCAAACATCGTTTATAGAAAATTCACTGTATTTACGTGCTTTTTCAGGATCAATTGCACATCTGAATTGACCCTCCCAATCAAGATCTTTTCTGAATGTCCCCATTTGATTATCAATATCAGACGCTCCCGGCAATTTATTTGCAATATCAGCTGCATGGGCTGCTATGCGCGCAGCCATTATCCCTTGTTTTACATCATCTGCATCAGGAAGTCTTAAGTGCTCTGCAGGTGTAACATAACATAAAAAATCTGCTCCGTGCATTGCTGCGGCAGCTCCACCAATTGCAGAAGTTATATGATCATAACCCGGAGCAATATCTGTCACAATGGGACCTAATACATAAAAAGGGGCATCATGGCATAATTTTTTCTGTAGCTTCATATTCATTTCAATTTCATTTAACGGCATGTGCCCCGGACCTTCAACCATGACCTGAACATCTTGGTCCCAGGCAATTTTTACAAGTTCACCAAGTGTAATTAGTTCTTCTATCTGAGGAGCATCGGTTGAATCCTTTAAAGCCCCCGGCCTCAGACCATCTCCCAAGCTTATACAAACATCATATTTGCGGCATATTTCAACAAGCCTGTCAAAGTTTTCATAAAAAGGATTTTCCCTTTGATTTTCAACCATCCATTGGGCAAGAATTGATCCTCCTCGACTTACTATACCTGTTTGACGCGGTTTTTGAGCAATAGTATTTAAACATTTCTGGTTAAGTCCTGCATGAATAGTTATAAAATCAATACCATCTTCTGCATGGATTTCTACCATATCAAACCATTCATCAAGGGTTATATCTTTTAGTGATTTTTGTGTTCTTACAAGTGTGTCATAAATTGGAACTGTGCCTATCATTATCGGAATCCTTTTTACAAGGTCTTTCCTGAATTTTTGAGTATTACCTGAAACACTTAAATCCATGATTGCATCAGCTTTATATTTTAATGCAAGTTCAGCTTTTTGTATTTCAGATTCAAAAGAACATCTATCTGCTGAAACACCAAGATTCACATTCACTTTTGTTGCAAGCCCTTTGCCTATTCCTGCGCCAATAAGACATTTATGGTTTTTATTTGCCGGAATTGCAATACTGCCATTTACAACACCTTCTAAAAGGGTATCCTTTGCAATATTCTCCTTTTTTAATACATCTTCCATCTGTTTTGTAATTATGCCTTTAGATGCTGCAAGTTTTTGCGTTAAATACTTTTTCATATTTTATTTTCCCTGTAAATTTTATTTATTTGACTAATTTGTTTTGAAATATTTTTTTCTGAAATTATATCTGTTACCAGGCAAAAGGTTTTTGCTCCGGTTCTAAGAACATCTTTTAAATTATTTTTTTTAATACCGCCTATTGCAACAAATGGAATATCAATATTTTTTGCAACATAATCAATATAGGAAAGCCCCACAGGAGCACATACATTGGTTTTTGTTTTGGTTGGGAAAACAGGTCCTGCTCCAATATAGTCTGCACCATCCATTACAGCCTGCTTTGCTTGTTGTGATGAATGAGTTGAAATACCAATTATCATATCTCCTGCAATCTTCTTTAATTCCGATGCAGGCAAATCATCCTGACCTGCATGAATGCCGTCAGCATGAACCATAAGAGCAATATCTGCATAATCATTAACAATAAACAAAACATCTGAATTCTTTGTAATTTCCCTTATTTCATGGCATTCTTCATATATCTGCTTAATAGTCTTGTCTGTCAGTTTTTCCCTGTACTGAATAATTTTTACGCCTGATTCCACCATCTCTTTTGCAATTTGCATATTGGTTTTCCCAAGGGAAAACTTTTCTCCAAGTATGCAATATAAGCCTGAGGGCAATCTTTTTTTAAAAGATAAAAACATTGCCTTTTCAAGGCAATATAATACAAATCTTTTTGCTTCTATTAATTTTCCTGTATTATATTCACCAATACACTTTAGAATTTCTTCAAGGGATCTAAAACCTTCTTCTACTCTTTTAAAATTTGCAAGCATAGTATCTTTAAAACCTGCCCGCAGGTCTGTTTTTGTGCTCTGTGAAATTACTTTTCCCACATCAAAATCAGAATCTCGATAAAAAAATAATTTCTTTTCTTTTCCCTTAAAAATATTTCTGGTTTCATGGCGCAATTGCCGCAAACCCAATGCTAATTTGACATTATTAAATCGAAATCGAGCAATATCTTCAAGCACTCTTAATCCTTCAGCGCAACGATTAATATTTACATCAATTATTCTATTTTCATTCATTTTATGGTCTCTCCCAATCTTTAAATATTGGCTGATAACCTTTTTCCCTTATCATTCCTGCAATCTCTTCAACCTTTCTTGTATCACTGAGCTCAAACTGAGGAGTATTTTCATTACCTGTGTTTGAATATCCTCCCACATTTGTTTTAGAACCTGCAGAAAATTTTGTGGCGCCAAGATATATGAGTTTATCCCTTAGCCATGAAGGTTCCCGTGTTGAAACGCTGATACCGAGTCTTGGCATAAACAATCTCCAGGCAAGCATAATCTGAACAAGTTTTGCATCTTTTAATAAATTTTTAGGAGATATACTGCCCATAGCATTTGTCATTCGTGGAATGGAAAGAGAAACCTCTATATCAGGATAATTTTTTTCAAGGTATTGTGCATGTATTCCTGAAAAAAATGCTTCAGATACTATATTGCCCAAACCAAAAAGGGTGCCGATATTAATGGCTCTAAACCCGGAATGAGCGCCTCTTTCCGGGGTCATAAGCCGATAGTTATAATCCTTTTTCCTTCCTTTTAGATGAACATCTTTATAAATAGTCTTATCATAAACTTCCTGGTAAATTGTCAGGGAATCAGCTCCTGCTTGAATCAATATTTTATAATCATTTATATCCATGGGGAAAATTTCCAGACTAATTGAAGAAAAATATTTGGATAATTTTTTTATTGATTTAACAAGATAATCCATTGGCGTTGCTTTATGATCCTCACCCGTGAGAATCAATATATGCCTGATTCCTGTCTTATAAATGAGCTCAGCTTCATTTTCCAATTCAATAATTGAAAGTTTTTTCCGTACAAATTTATTATGTTGGTTAAAACCACAATATGTGCAATGATTTTGACAATAATCAGAAATATATAAAGGCGCATACAAAGAAATAATATTCCCGAAATATTGTCTTGTAAGCATATTTGCCTTAACAGCCATTTGTTCAATATATGCCAGTGCATTATCTGATAATAAATTCAACAAATCATATTTATTAAGATCTGTTTTCCCAAGAGAATTTTCAATGTCCTGGCTGGTCACCAGCTTAAAATAATTTTCAAAATCAAAAGTTTTAAATTGTTCCATTATTTTTATAAATGCCATTAGGTATCTCCTAAAAAACCTGTTAAAGGTGATGAGGCACTTGCAAAGGTATTAATATTTTGTATTCCTGCAATAAAAGCCTTACGACCTGCTTTGACTGCCATGGAAAAAGCAAGGGCAATATCCACAGGATCTTGACTTGTGGCAATTGCTGTATTAACCAAAACAGCAGCAGCGCCTATTTCCATAGCTGCTGCTGCATCAGAAGGTTTTCCTATTCCGGCATCAACAATTACAGGCAAATCAACCTCCTGAATAATTCTCTTGAGCATCTCAATCATTTCAAGACCTCTGTTTGATCCTATGGGAGACCCAAGAGGCATAACAGCTGCTGCTCCAGCATCTTTAACCTGACGGGCTGCTACTAAATCAGCCATCATATAAGGCAATACTATAAAACCTTCTTTGGCAAGTATTTCAGTAGCCTTCAAGGTTTCATAATTGTCAGGCATTAAATATTTCATATCTTTAATAACTTCAATTTTAATAAAATCGCCACACCCTCCTTGCCTTGCAAGCCTTGCAATTCTCACGGCTTCCTCCCTGGTCCTTGCTCCTGAAGTATTGGGCAGCAGTGTTACGTTATCTGGTATAAATTTTAAAATATTATTATCCTTATCCTGATTATCAATGCGCCGAAGAGCAATGGTAATCATTTCAGACCCGCATTTTTCAAGCATTTTCGGAATAATTTTTTTAGAAGAAAATTTCCCCGTACCAGTAAAGAGTCTGCTATTAAATTTTTTCTTGCCTATTATTAAGGAATCGTTCATCTGCTTATCCTCCTCCCACAAAAGTTATGCACTCTATTTTATCTCCATTATTAAGAAAAACATGATCAAAATTTTCCTTTTGAATAATTTTTTGATTTAATTCAATAATGAGCCCACCTGTATCAAATCCCTTTTCAGCTATCAGTTTTGCCAATGTTAAACTTTTAGTTTTTATGTTTTCTCCGTTCAAAAATAATTCCATAGACCTCCTTTAATAAATTAATTTATGTTTAAAATTAAATTTAGCCGGGATTCAGTCCGAAATTAGATCTAATGGGATAATGATCCGAAATGTAGGTGTTTTGATAAAAAAGGTATAAAGAGAAAAGTATCTTTAAGCAATCACTTCCCTACGTCGGTATTAACCGCATCAGGTTCCAAGGGTTGGAGTTTTCTCCTCTCAGCTTTTTACAGCTCCCCCAGCGAAACAAAATTTTAAACTTAGTTTACAAGCTTTTGAAAAAAAATCAACTGCCCGGGAAAATTCATAAACAAACTCAGTTTGACACTATAAATTTTCATGGTTATTATATCCTAGAATGAAAAGAAAATTACTTAAAAAATTTATCAGGATTTATTATGGGAATTATATCGCGATTCTTTAAAAAACCGGCAGAAAATTCAAGCCGTGACATTGAAATTGATTTGGAAAAAGACAACAATTCACAGCCAGAAGAAGTAAAAGCCTATGTCAAAGGGGGGAATATTGCTTATCACCCCGAGCTCATAAATGAATTAAAACATGAGCACAGGGACTTGGTTGAAATTTTTACAAATTTGGTAAAAACCAGTGAGACCAAAGATAAACAGAAGATCAGGAATCTGCTGGATTCCTTTAAAAAAAATCTGGTTTCCCATATTTTAAAAGAAAATGTACAATTTTATGTATATGTTAAATATCTTCTTGCTGATGATCCGGTCAATGGAGATCTCGCAAAAATCATGCAGCAGGAAATGAATGATATTGGTAAAACAGTGTTGAATTTTATTGCAAAATCCATGGAAGATTCAGCAGTGTTTGATTCTGAATTTCAGGCTGAGCTTAATCAAATTGGCAGTGTTTTGACCGAGCGAATTAAAATTGAAGAAGAAAAATTGTACGTACTATACATGCATCCGGATTCCTTTAAATAATATTTTTATATTGTTTACCCTGATACAGACTTCTTTGCTCAAATTGCTGCTGTATCATCTGAAATGTTTCATTTCTTCTTATTGACCAGGATGGCGCCACAAGTTCATTTTTATTAGGATCTCCTGTGATGCGCTGTATTATTATATTCTCAGGAAGGTAACTGATAAATTCACAAATTGTTTCCACATATTCTTTCTGGTCCATACAGGTATATTTGCCTGCATTATATAATTTTTCAAGATATGTGTCCTTCACAACATATAAAAGATGAATTTTCACGCCGTTTATGCCTGTATCTGCTATCTTACGTGCTGTTTCAATCATCATTGTACGATCTTCACCCGGAAGCCCCAAAATTATGTGGGCACATATATTGATTTTACTATTTTTTGCCAGGTTAACAGCATATTCAAATGACTTAAAATCATGACCCCTGTTTATCAAATCAAGGGTTTTATCATGGGCAGATTGAAGACCGTATTCCAGCCAGACCAGATAATTATCAGCATAGGACATAATCAGGTCAATTTTTTCTTTATCAACACAATCAGGTCGTGTCCCTATTGCCATGCCCACCATATCGTCATAGGCAAGAGCTGTATCAAACATAATTTTAAGATTTTCACAAGAAGTATAAGTATTTGTATATGATTGAAAATAAGCAAGGAATAATTTCGCATTATATTTTCGTATCATTGCGCGTCTACCCCGGTCAATCTGTTCCTCGATGGAATGCCCCATGGCAAAGGCACCAGAGCCAGAGCCGCGATTATTACAATATATACACCCTCTTTTTGATAATAATCCATCCCTGTTAGGGCAGGTAAGACCTGCATCAATGGTGATTTTCTGAACCCTCTGCCCAAACATATCTTTTAGGTATGAATTATAATCATTATATTTTCTATTATTGCCCATTATACAGCCTTTAAATATTAAAAGGTATAATAATAACAATAATAATCAGTTCTTGATAGTATCTATTCCTCTTTTTTATAAAATTTTTTCTGAAAAATCATCAAATTTATGATAAATTTATCATAAATTTATCATAAATTGCTTTAAATTTTTTTAATTATGCATTATTATTAAGAAATCGTATTCAATTAGTGATTTATATATTAATAATTAATTCTTTTATGGAGGCGTTATGAATATAGGCAAATTAAATTTGGCAATCGAAAAATTGAAAACAACTCTTGGCTCGGGTCTGCTGGCAACAGATATCTTTGATTCAACCGAAAGCCAGAGTATCACCGGGTGGAACTCCCACCCTAAAGCATGCGCCCTGTTTGGGAAAATCACACAGGATATGAACAACGCATTAAACGAAAGTGGTTTCCCAGCCCTTGGCAAATATTATCTGCTGAACCTTGTATCAAATAAACTGGTTATGGTAATTCCCATGGGTGACTATCAATGGGGAATTCTTCTGGATAAAGCACAAGTTGCATTAGGTCTTGTTTTAAATATCGCCTTACCAGAAGCAATCTCTGCCTTTGAAGAAGCATTAATCGAATAGTTTTGAGGAGGTTTTATGGGAACTTTATTATTTAAAATCTTTAAAATTGTTGAACAAGAAGGTGGGGTTCCAGCAAGATTAGAGTTCGCGAAAAAGACTAAAACAACACTGAATAAAGTCAAGACTATTAAAGATAAACCAGAATATGTCCAGAAATTCAGCAAAATTGCAAGCTCAATACTTGGGAAAAACGTTGGCGACATGCTTCCTCAGATTAAAACAATAAATTCAAAAATCATGTCAAAAACTAATGTCCAGGGGAAAGATGATGATATACTTCTGTAAATAATATT
>CAZTEM010000097.1:0-12227 GCA_964612755.1 uncultured Desulfobacterales bacterium
AGAACATATATTATTCAATATTATTTGTTACTATCACTCATATTTTGTTAAATATCATTTAAAATAATTACTATTGCAATATTTTGATTGATATTATTGTTTTATTGTTAATAAACCAGTATTTACGTTATAACTAAATATAACAAGATAATCTGTAAACTTTTTGCTAAACTTTGAATCACCGGGAGAGATGGTCGGGCTCTATGTTTTAAATGGATTGTAACCTGGTTTTTTGTAAAGAGAGCTTTGTTTCTCTAAAATATCCGGTTTATAAACTGAATCTGCCCAGTCCTCGGGAGCTATTTCTTCAAAAGCGACTGAAACAACTCTTTTTTCACAATCTGCAATTAAAACTACATCCTGGGCAATTTTTTCAGCAAGTTTTTTCTTTTGTGTTTCAGATCGACCCGGGTATAACTTTACAATAATGTGAGGCATTTTTTTCCTATTCTAATTTTATAATTTAATATCTGATAAAATCAATATAATATATATAAGTGTTCAGGGCTAACAAAATAAAGAGCCTGAGTTTATTGTTTTTTTAATGTCCATTGCCCTGTGTATTTTACTATATTTCTATCAGCTGATAATGACCATGAGCCTGATCCGTTTTTTTCAGAAAAATTTCCAATAAAACTACCACTGACATGGGAATCCCCTTGAACAACCATTGCGTGCCCCATGAATTTTCCCTTAAATTTTCCGTTTTTGATTGAACCTGTGAGGGTTCCCTGTACTGTGCCTGTATGGCCGTCAGATGTTTGCGTTATGTCCAAAGATATTTTACTCCTTACTTTATGTTCACCTGTGGAGTTGTTTATTTCCCAGGACTTCATTGTCATATCCCCGGTTGCCATGCCACTGATCTTGCCGGTCCAGATTTGGGCATCTTTGTCAGGAAATTCATTTGTGTTACTGACACAGGCAGGCAGAAAAATTATAATAAAGAGTAAGAATTTTATCATTTTAAAGTTTTTTGTCATGGCATACCTCAAATATTAATATAATTTCAGAAATTTTTTATACAGAACATAGCTCCGCTTTGTCGATTGTATTGAAAAATCAAGGTAAGGTGTTGAAACAAAAGAGTAATGTTCAATATTACTTGTTATTTTATATTTGTTTATTATTTGGATGTCAAGAAAAAGAAAAATAGTATTTAAAATATTAATGGCACGCCCGGAGGGATTCGAACCCCCGACCTGTGGATTCGAAGTCCAACGCTCTATCCAGCTGAGCTACGGGCGCATATTAGAATTGTTTTTTAAAAATGGGGTGAGTGAAGGGGCTTGAACCCTCGACATCCAGGACCACAACCTAGCGCTCTGCCAACTGAGCTACACCCACCACAGATTTAAACTCAAGCAATATATCAAAGACATAAGAAAAAATCAATATTTTAATTGACCATTATTCAAAGTTTGTTATTATTGTTTGTCATTAATAAATAAAAGGAAAATAAATGAAGAATTTTTATGTTTTTGTTATAAGAATTATACTGGGGCTTGTTTTTGGTATTGTTTTATCCAGAATGTTTAATCCTGACTGGAGCATATTCCAGGGTGCAGGTCTTGGTATAGCCCTTGTTGCTGCTGCCTATCTTCTGGATTTTATGAAAAAAAGGAAAAAACAAAATTGAAGCAGATAATTTTAGGAACAGCAGGTCATGTTGACCATGGCAAAACAAGCCTTGTAAAGGCTTTGACAGGCATTGAAACAGACAGGCTGAAAGAAGAAAAAGAACGGGGCATAACCATTGAACTCGGATTTGCATCCTTAAGCCTGGGTAAGGATATTAATATTGGTATTGTGGATATGCCCGGTCATGAAAAATTTGTAAAAAATATGGTTGCAGGTTCCAGCGGTATTGATTTTGTTGTTATGACAATTGCTGCTGATGAAGGCGTAATGCCCCAGACCCGTGAACATATGGAAATCTGCTCTTTGCTTGGTGTTGAATATGGGTTGATTGCGTTAACAAAGGTTGACCTTGTTGATGATGATCTTATGGAGCTTGCCCTGGAAGATATAAAAGATTTTGTAAAGGGAACTTTTTTAGAAGAAGCACTTGTTATTCCTTTGTCGTCAGTTACAGGCGAGGGCATTGATGATTTTTTAACCACACTTGAAAAAGTTTGTGATAATGTGCCTGAAAGATCATTTTCTTCTATTTTCAGATTGCCTGTGGATAGAGTTTTTTCCATGAAAGGTTTTGGAACCATTATCACAGGAACATTGATTTCAGGAAAAGTAAAGGTTGCGGAAAATATTGTTATTTATCCTAAAATGATTGAATCCAAGGTGCGGGGGATTCAAGTACATGGCAATAGTGTGGAGAGCGTGGAATCAGGCACCCGGACCGCAATTAATTTCCAGGGGCTTGATAAGGAATCAGTCACCAGAGGAGATATTTTATCAAGCCCTGATACTCTGGTCTTAAGTTATATGATTGATACTGAATTCATGTATCTTAAAAGTAATCCCAAGCCTTTAAAAGCTCGTACAAAAGTACGATTTCATTCAGGAACAAGTGAAATATTGGGAATAATTATTTTATTGGACAGAGAAGAACTTCAGCCCGGGGAAAAAGTATGTGTTCAGATCAGGCTTGATACCCCTGTTTGCTGTCTGAAAAATGATAAATATGTGATAAGGAGCTATTCTCCTGTACGCACTATTGGCGGCGGCAGGATTCTTAATCCTGTTGCGCAAAAGCATAAACTTTTTGATAAAAATATAGTTGAAGGGCTTGCAGGTCTTATTAAGGATGACCTTGAGCAGGATATTTCATTTTTTGTTGCCCAGGGTAAGTTTTCCGGTATTTCTTTTAAGGAACTCAGGGTCATGACAAATGCCAGGGATAAAAAGCTTGAGTCTACAATCCAGAAGATGCTTGCCAGAAAAGAGATAGTCCAGACAAATAAAGAAAGACAGATATATGTCCATGGTTCTGTGTTTGAGAAATTTACAAATATACTCATGGATAAACTCAAAGATTATCATGGAGCAAATCCTTTAAAAGAAGGAATGCCCACAGAAGAGCTGAAATCAAAATTTGAGTATTATAATAAAACCAAATTATTTAATATAGTGTTAAATTCTCTTGTAAAAGAGAAAAAAATTATCCAGAACCAAAATATTATCAAACTTTCTGACCATGAAGTAGCACTTGAGGTTGACCAGCATGAGATAAAAGATAAGATTTTAAAAATATACAAAAAAGCAGGATTAACTCCACCGTTTTTCAGAACAATCTGCCAGGATTTGAAACTTGATAAAAAGATTGCCATGGATGTTCTGCATATGCTCATTAAAGATAAGGATATTATTAAAACCAAGGATGATTTGTATTTTGAGATCAGATCAATTGATAAACTTCAAAAAGAACTTATAAGCTTTCTTGAGAATTCAGGAGAGATTACTACTCCTGAATTTAAGGTGATGACAGGTATCTCAAGGAAATTTGTAATCCCTTTAATCGAATATTTTGACTCAATCAATCTTACAATCCGTGTGGGAGATACAAGGCAGCTTAGAAAAAAGATTAAATAATGTCTATAAGAGATTGTGTTATATCATCAAGATAGCACATGCCCTTTTGAGTCAGGGAAAAATAATTATTTTCTTTTTTACCCAGGTTGTCTTTTTCAAGACATATTAATATGTTGTCAAAATCAGCATCTGAATAATCATTAAGCTTTTTAAGATCAATGCCTGTTTTAGTTCTTAAACCCAGCATAATGGTTTCCATTATTTTTTGCTCTTTTGTCAGAACTTCTTTGTAATCTATTGGGAGATTGCGTTTTTTAAGAGCTTTAATGTATTTTTTTATATCAAGATAATTCCAAAATCGTGCAGAACCGTTAAAAGAATGGGCTCCTGCCCCAAAACCAAAATAAGAAGTGTGATCCCAGTATTTTTGATTGTGTTTTGATTTTAAATCTATATTTAATGCAAAATTTGAAATTTCATAATGGATATATTTATTTTCCGTGAGTATGTCAGAAGTTATAATAAAGAAATCAGACATATCATCTTTGGATAAAGGCTGCATCTTGTTGTTTTGAAAATTTTCATATAATGGCGTATTTTTTTCCAATGTCAGCATATAGCAAGAAAGATGATGGAATTTGTAAGAAAGGGCAATGTTTAAATCTTTAATCCAGTCTTGTTTGTTCTGCATTGGAACGCCATATATCAGATCAATGCCAATGTTTTTAAAGCCTGCGTTAAAAGCATATTCAATGGCTTTTCTTGCCAGTTCTGCCGAGTGGATCCGCCCTAAAAATTTTAATTTATTATTTTGAAATGACTGAACTCCTATATTAAGCCTGTTAATCCCAAAAGATCGAAGATTAAACAGATAAGATTTATCAATGGTGCCGGGGTTAACTTCCATGGTTATTTCAGGATTTTTTTTAATATTAAAATTTTTATAAATTTGAGACAGAATTTGTTCAATGGAATCTATGCAAAGTGTGGATGGGGTGCCTCCGCCAAAATATATAGTATCAATAATCTTTTTTTTTGATTTTTTTAGTTTAATTTCACTGATTAAGGCTTTTATATATTCTGATTGCAGAGACAGGTCTTCTACGGAAAAAAAATTGCAATAGGCACATTTTTTTATGCAAAAAGGTATGTGAATATAGATGCCGGGGTTATCAGGTGATTGTTTATCAGACAAAACGCTTCATCAAATCATCTAATATTATATCAACATTTTCAGGAGTGATGCCATGGGATTCGCATGTTTGTTTTACCTGATTGAGAAGTTCCATATCATTCATATCATCTGGTCCCCTGAAAAGTCCCATGCGCCTGCCAATCTGATATTGAACCTGCTGCTCAGCCGGCATGTCAAGAAACGAGTCCATTATATAAAGAAGGTTTTCTTTATCCCGGGGCATTTTCCCGTCAATGGTTTCAATGAGATTTAATATATGGTCGCTTTTTATGTATGAATCAATGCCGTAAAGATTTTCTAAAAAGAGCTTGAGTTCTTTTGCCATCATAAGGTCAGTGCACTTTTCAAATTCACCGTTCTGATGCTGCATGGCAAGGGGTGCTCGTGAAGGAAGAGCAAGGGATCTGATTCTTATAAAGTCAGGATTGATCATATTTAAAGCTTCTGCTGTTTCCAATGCATTTTCAATGGAAAGCTCGACCCCGCCAAGACCCGGTATGACATATTCTGAGAGTTCAATGCCTGCCTGCTTAACCTTGAGACCTGCTTTTATGTGCCCTTTTTTATCTACTCCTTTTTTAATTCTTTTAAGCACTCGATCTGATCCTGATTCCATACCAATATGTATACGGTTAAGTCCTGCCCTGGCAAATTCTTTCATGTTTTCATCACTGATGCGGGCAATTGTATGGGATCTTGCATAGGAGGTTATTCTTTTGACAAGGGGGAACCTTTTTTTTATGTGCTCAAGAACCTTGATAAAATCATCAGGCTTCATGATAAGGGAATTTGCATCCTGCAAAAAGATTGAATTCATTCCTGTGGAATGCCAGTTTAAAGCAGTGTTAAAGGCGGTTCTGTCTTTGATATCAAACCTGTTAAAAAGTGAATTTATTTCCTTTACATCATAGGTTAATGTGATATCCGGGTGCTGCATAATCCCCTTGATATATGTATATAGTAAATCAATATCCTGTATGATATTTTCCAGGGATCTTAAAGAAAATTTTTTGTTTTTATAAATACTGCAAAAAGTACATTTGTTCCAGGGGCAATTTCTGGTTATCCTGAGTAAAAGACTTGATGCCTCACTGGGAGGTCTTATGGGTCCTTGCTCAAATCCTCTGTATTCATCTTTTTTCATTTATATTTCCTATTGATATTTTTATTTACTTTGACAATAATATAATTCTAAACTATTTTCCATATTTTAAAAACAGATTTTATTACCAGGGAGAGAATTTGTGATAATATGTTGAGTTTAAAAAAAATAGTTCGTTTTTCAGGAATTTTATTCCTTTGTATTCTTATTGCATGCTTTGTTTTTTTTAAAAAGGTTTCAGACTTTTCAAATACCCCGATGAATCCTGAAAGTGCAGAGAATTCACAGGGGCATGAAAAAATAAAATTTGATATTGAACCCGGGCAAAACCTTTCGATTATTGCATATAATCTTGAAAAACAAGGTATTATTAAAAGCAGCTTTTTTTTCAAAATCCTTGTTAGCTATAAAGAATCTGCCAAAGCTTTAAAGGCTGGAGAGTATATGCTGTCACCTTCAAAAACACCTTTGCAGATTCTTTCTATTATTACTAAAGGGGATGTGAAACTTTATAAACTCACTGTCCCTGAAGGTTTGAACATCAAAGAAATTGCAAAAAGGGTTGAAAAAGCAGGATTTGGCGCCAGTGAAAATTTTATTTCTTTAGCTGAAAGCAAAACCTTTGCAGAATCTCTTGGTATTAAACAAAATACCCTGGAAGGCTATTTATTCCCGGAAACTTATTTTTTCCCTAAAGATACATCTTTGAAAATAATAATTAAAAAAATGGTTCAAGCGTTTAATCAGGCATATACTCCGAAATTCAGGAAAAGAACTGTTGATATGGGCTTTACCATACATCAGATTGTAACTTTAGCTTCTATTATTGAAAAAGAAACCGGAGCTGCCAGGGAAAGACCACTGATTTCATCTGTATTCCATAACAGGCTTAGAAAAGGAATGCGTCTGGAAAGTGATCCCACTGTTATTTATGGAATAAAGGATTTTAACGGAAATATAACAAGAAAAGACTTAAGGACATGGACTGCTTATAATACTTATAAAATTAAAGGGTTACCCCCAGGTCCCATTGCAAATCCAGGTATGCTTGCAATTAAAGCAGCGCTTTTTCCTGCAAAGACAGAGTTTATTTTTTTTGTTTCAAAAAGAAATAATTTTCATAAATTTTCAAAAACCATAAAAGAACATAACAAGGCAGTCAGAAAATATCAGCTCAATCGTTAAATTGATTTAAATAAACCAATAAGGCTCCACTTTGTGATCTTTTTTTCTTTTCCCATTCAAAGTGCAGGATGAGCCCTTTATTTTTTAATTTTACGAGCTGGTCTTCTACAATACCTGGCAATACTGCGCCAAATTCAGAATGTATGCCTTTGCCCACAATTATTTTAATGGTAAACATGCCTTTTTCAAAAGCTGTATTTATGTATGAATCGGTTTTTATTTTTGCCCCATCGCCTGTATATCCATGCAAGTCAAGCCTTGCTTCAGGAGGCGGGTACCTTTTCAATCGCTTTTTTAAAGGTATTTTGTAGCAGCCTTTTTTTTCTTTTTTCTCCTGCAGCATTTTAGTCATATTTTTCCCCTTCAAGGAAGTATCTAAAAGTGCAGCAAATTCTTCTGTTGTCATTTCCGGCTCGGAATTTGATTTGGAAAGATTATTGGAGATTTTAAATTTTTTTAAGGGATTATGCGGTGTATTTGTATCTTTTGAACTATTATCAGGTTTTTCCATGAAAAGATCGTTTAAATCCTGATTTGAATCAAGTATTCGTATCTTGTTTTTATTTTTCTTTGCCATTTAATAAATTTAGTTTATTTATATGATTTTTTCAAGAAGATCCTTTTGACTTGATTGACTTTAGCATACCTTCCTGTTAGAATCATCCCTCATGAAAATTGGAAGTGTGGTCGAATATATTGAGCAGCAAAGAGTTATTTCAGCAGTAATTTTAGAAGTTAAAAATACTAGATTAAGATTACTTAATGAGAATAACAGGGAGGTTGTGTTCTCAGAAAAAAGATTGTCCCACATCTCTGAAGACACGCTTGATATGTCCCTTTCAAGGGATTCTCTTCTGCAAACAGTCAAAAAAACAGCTAAAGATAGAAAAGAACTTTCTGAAAAAATTAATATATCTGAACTCTGGGAAATACTTTGTGAAGAAAAAGATGAGATCGATATTTCAACTATGGCAAGTTTTTGTTTTGATCCTCCTCTAATTTCTGATTGTGAAGCTGCCGTAATACGAGCTTTTTTTGATGATCGTTTATATTTTAAGTTTAGAAAAACAGGACTTACGCCATATTCACCAGAACAGCTTGAAATAAAAAAGAGACAAATTAAAGAAGAAGAACAGAAAAGAATTTTAGTTGACCGTGGTGCAGCTTTTATTAAATCGGTTTTAAATAATCAGGATGGTAATATCAAAGAGGTTGACAAAGAAATATTAAATATTTTAAAGCAATATTATCTTTTTGAAAAAGAAAGCAGAACAGCTGCAACAGCCAGGGCAATGATCAAAAAAGCCGATTTAAAGATACCCGATCAAATTTTTAATATCCTTGTCAAGGCAGGTGTGTGGGAACAAGATGAAAATATCGACCTTTTAAGCATGGGTATTGAAACAGGGTTTTCAGAAGCAGTTATAAATGAGGTGTCAGCTCTTGGCTCCTGTCTGGATGGACTTGAGAAAGATCAAAAAAGGGTGGATTTTACTAACCAGGACGTTATTACCATTGATGGACAGTCAACCCTTGATTTTGATGATGCAATAAGCTTTGAAAAACTTGATGACGGGTATGACCTTTATGTGCATATAGTTGACTTGGGATTTTATATAAAAGCCGGTGATAAAATTGACCTTTCTGCCATGGCAAGGGGAAGTTCTATTTATATGCCTGATGATAAGATTTCCATGATTCCTCCCCAGTTATCTGAAGATTTATGCAGCTTAAAAGAGGGTGAAATACGACCTTCCATAACAACCCACGTCAGATTAACCAGATTTTTTGAAATTATAGATTATGAAGTAGTCCCCGGAATCATTAAAGTAAAACGGCAAATGTCTTATTCTGAGGCAAATCTGTTAAATGGAAAAGAAGAACCCATAACAACTCTTTTTAAGATGGCTACTACTTTAAGAGAAAAGAGGTTTAAGTCAGGCGCAGTCCAGATAACCCTTCCGGAAATTAATATCTGGATTGAAGATACCGGTGAAATTAAACTTGTTAAAATAGACCGGGAAAATCCTGCAAGAATGCTTGTGTCTGAGTTTATGATTCTTGCCAATACTCTTATGGCGGAATTTCTTGCTGATAATAATATTCCTGCTGCTTTCCGATCCCAGGTTGAACCAAGGGAGAGACTTTTTAAAGGCATAGAGACATCTCTTTATCTGAACAGCATGCAGCGCAGGAAATTATCCCGTGCCGTTGTAAGTACTGTGCCGGCACCTCATTCAGGTCTTGGTGTTAAAGCTTATTTAACAGCTACATCCCCCATAAGAAAATATTATGATCTTTTAACTCACAGGCAAATCAGAGGTGTTCTTGGCTATGAGCCTCCTTATTCCAAGGATGAGGTTGAACAAATACTCCAGAATCTTATCCTGCCTGTTTCCAATGCCAATAAACTTCAGTCATCAAGGCGGCGGTACTGGATTTTAAAATACCTTGAAACAGTTCAGGGCTCAGAGTTTGAAGCACTTGTCCTTGAAGCGCATAAAGATTTTTGTCAGGTTTTATTAAAGGATTTTATGCTTGAATCAAGGCTGCCTTCAGGCGGATATAACATGATGCCCGGAGATCTTGTCACGGTCACGGTCCAGCATGTAAATGCAAGACGTAATCAACTTTCTTTATTTGCCTGATTTATTTTTTTTAAATTTATTTATTTGTGTTGTAGCAATCATATATCTGGTTTGTGGTTTTAGTAAAAAGAAAATCAGCAATTGTTCTATCATAGACTGCTGTATGCTCAAATGCTTTTTTTGATAAATTAAACCGATCTTCAAGGCTTAAACTGCCATTGTTTTTTTTCATGGAATCAATGATAGAAGTATAGGATAAGGGGTCAACAACCGAGGCAACTCTTATATAGTTTTTTGCAGCAGCTCTTATCATGGTGGGTCCGCCTATGTCAATATTGCCCCTTGCCATTTCACATGTTACATCAGGCTTTGCAATGGTATCAGCAAAAGGATAAAGGTTTACAATTATCATATCTATTGGCTTGCCTGAAACCCTTTTAAGATCATCCTGATGTGACTTGTTATATGTTTCTGTAAGAAGCCCGAGATAAATCTTAAAATCAAGGGTTTTAACAAGACCTCCCTGGGTTTCCGGCTGTCCTGTATATTCAGATACTTTTTGCAGGCAATTGTCAGCATCATTGCCCAGGATTTCTTTGATTTTATTATATGTCCCGCCTGTTGAGAGTATATTAATATCAGGATTGATTTTTAAAAGTTCCGGAATAAATGTTTCAAGACCTGATTTGTCTGATACACTTGCAAGAACAGTTTGAATTTTCACTGAGTCATCAATTTGATTAACAATATTTTTACTCATATTTCCCCTTAGAATTTATATTTTTGATAGTTAGTTAATATTATAAACAAAGTTTTGAGTCAACTTAAGATCATATATCGTGAAAATATATCTTCCTGCTCGTTAAGGATTTCTTTTAATATATTTATGTCTGTCAAAGGGCTCATTATAACACAGCGCAACACCACACTTTCTATTGTATCATTTTTGTTTAATATAAATCTTGTCCTTGAGACAAAGCTTTTTCCCTGTTCTCTTTGTTTTCTCTGTATATTGATATTGATATCGTTTAAGAGATTTGTGATGTCGTTTTTTTTGTTTTTCGATGCCTTGTTAAGTTTTGATTTTAAATCAGGCGGCAAAACTCTATAGGTTACAATATTTAGTTCCGGTTCTATTACAAGCTCAAATAATTCTCGGGTTTTAATTTCTTTTGCAAATTGTTCGGCAGTTTTGATCCCATGATCAATAATAAGAGCATAGCCACGGCTGCCCATGATTTTTAAGGCACTATCAAGTATCAAAGAGTTTGCTTCCCGTGACCCTTCAAGGGTTTTAATGCCTATGTCCACACTGCCAGGTCTGTTTACATAGTTTGAGTGATAGGCTATCTGGTCCATGGAAAGAGGGTTGTTAAAATAAATCATACCACTGGTCATTGGCATATAAAATTGTTTATGGCAATCAATTGTGACTGAGTCTGCTTTTTCAATTCCATTTAGAAGATGGGAATATTGCTCGGAAAGCAATACAGGTCCTCCCCATGCAGCATCTACATGAAAGAATATTGAATTTTCTTTACATATTTCTCCCATGTCCTGTAAAGGGTCAATCAGTCCTGTTTCTGTTGCCCCTGCAATCCCTACCACAGCTGCAATTTTTGTTTTTTTATTGTTTGATAATTCTTTAATGGTTTTTTTAAGTTTTTTCAGGTCAACTCTGTGGCTTGCATCCATATCAATGGGTATGATGTTTTGATTCCCTATACCAAGGACTCCTCCTGCTTTTCTAAGGGAGAAATGCCCTCGTTTCGGTACAAGTACAACAATGCGGTCCAAAGAATATACCTGCATTGCCCTGGCAATACCTTCTTTTTCAATCCCCTCAAAGTTTTCATCAGGCATAAACAATTGATTTCTTGCGACCCAGAGTGCTGTTAGATTCGCTGTTGTTCCACCTGTTGTAAATGCTCCAAGGGATGTATCAGTGCTTTGTACATGTTTTTGATAAAAATCTTCTTCTTTTTTAAAAATAATTCTATGTATTTTTGCAAGGATCTGCTTTTCAATAACTGATAAAATCTTGGATGTTTCAATTTTATTAACATTTTGATTCAGAGCTGTGATAATGGTTTTTAGATGTACCATAAAAAACGGCATTGCTGATGTCATATGCCCTACAAAATATGGGGATGCAACATTTACAGCTTTTGGGGCAATTTTATCTATTATATCTGTTATGACATCGGCAAGTTTTTTTTGCGGATTTTTATTTATATGAGTATCTTTAAAATCTTCTGCAAGCTTTATCAGGCTGATTTCTTCTGTAACACCAACATGGGTATTTAAAAAATCATGGAGCCCAAAAAGTATTTGTTCCATATATTTTAATAAGGTTTTACGGCAGGTCTCGTCTTCAGGTCTGATAAAAATTCTCTGGAGGGTATCCCAGGTTGCAATAAGTTCAATTGGCTTTTGATTCTGTTTCATTATTATACTCAAACTTTTTCAATTTTATTAAAAAATGCAAGTATAATACATTTTGGGGAAATTATAAAAGTTTTTATTGCTGTTGTTGAATAAAAAGCCTTTACAGATATTGTGAAAAAGAAAAAAATTTTCACAATATCTGTATACAAAGGCAGGAAAATTTAAGTCATGTCGTTGAATAGTTCATACATGGCATTGGCTATGCCTTTTACATTTG
>CAZTEM010000098.1:0-12207 GCA_964612755.1 uncultured Desulfobacterales bacterium
ATAACCGGGGTTGAGCTTCAAAAGTCTTACCTGTATATGAACATTAAGGACAAAATCCCCTTTTTGTTCCTTGTTCATATACAGGTAAGACTTTTGAAGCGGGTATCTGCTTTGTTCATATATATTGACCGAGAATTGCTGACATTTTTTTATTAAAGTATACAAATTTAAAGGAAAATGATATTATATTAGTATTATTTATATTTCGCTATCCAAAAACATCATGGATCAAAGGGAGAAACAGGCTTTGCAATTCGCAGACAAAGAGTTACGAGGAGCTGAAGCTCGTACGCACAAGATTATTGAATTGGAAACCAAAATTGACCAACAGTCAGCACAGATCCGCTCCCTTGAAAAAGAACGTCTCAAGCTTTCTACTCTTGCCAATAACACCAAGACAGGCTTTCTTATTGTCAATAAAGAACTAAAAATAACCTGGTCAAATAAAATAATAAGTAAATGGTTTGCAAAGGAAGATTTTCAGATAATTGATAATATGCCATGCAGGGAATTGCTGTATCAAACCGGAAAAGATTGCCCTGATATTTGTCCAATAAAAAAGGCTTCCAGCTCAGGAGATACTGTTAACCACGATTTTACCATTGGTACAGGCTCCGACATCAGAACCATCTATATGACAGCCATGCCCATGAAAGCAAAAAATGAAAATATTGCTGACGTCCTTGTGATGCTTCAGGATATAAGTGATTTTCAAGTCTTGCGCCAGTCAAAAAGAGAATTGGAAAACAATGAAGGTTTTACAAAGGCTCTTTTTAATATTGCCAATGCTGTTAATGTTGTTGATAATCTTAATGATTTATACAAATCAATCCATAAATCATTAAGTGATGTTATTGATGCTAATAATTTTTATATTGCCATTTATGATGATAAAAAAGATATTTTATCTTTCCCGTATATTTCTGATATATTTGACGGACATCCACCGCCAATTGAAAATATGAGCAAATCCAGCTCATTGACCTGTGAGGTCATACAAAAATGTAAACCCTTATTTTTTAAAAAAGATGAAATGATTGCAAGGGCTGCTGCCATGAACCTCAAAGTCACAGGAACACCGTCTGAACTATGGCTTGGAGTCCCTTTAAAGACCAAAGATCATATTATTGGTGCCATTGTGGTGCAAAGTTATAATGACTCTGATATCTATAGCAATAAAGATATGGATTTATTAACAGCTATCTCGGATCAGGTTGCCACTGCCATTGATAAAAAACGCCAGGAAGGTGCAAAAACAAAAAGTGAAAAACTGAATAAAGTTTTATTTGCCATATCCAATGCTGTTAATACTACTGAAAATCTGGACGAATTATATAATTCAATTTATAATTCGTTAAATCAATTAAAGACTCTTCCTAATTTTTATATCTGTATTGTTGAAGAAGAAAAAAAATTTATGCATTTTCCTTTTTATATAGATGAATTTGATCAAGACAATCTGGAACTATCGGTTCATTATAATGAAAAAAGCAATTTTCTTACAATTGATGTGATCAAGAGTAAAAAACCTGTCCTATTGGATAAAAAAGAACTTGAGAAACGCCATAGTTCTAATAAAGCAACTGGCACTCAATCAGAGGTATGGCTTGGGGTACCTTTACTCATTCGGGGCAGAGTAATTGGAGTGATGGCAGTTCAACATTATTCAGATCCCCATTATTTTACGCACAAAGATGTTGACCTTTTTGTTGCGGTGTCTGACCAGATTGCTATTGCCATTGATAGGAAACGCTCCCAGGAAGAATTAAAAAACAGTGAAAAATTTACAAAAACTATTTTTAAAATTTCCAACGCTGTAAACACAACAGACAACCTTGAAGACCTATTCGCATCAATTCATCAATCTCTTAATTTTATAATTGATGCATCTAATTTTTTTATTGCAATATATGACAGAGCCAATGATACTATTGCTTTTCCTTACCATGTTGATTTATTAGATAATGATACCTTATTCAGCGAGATAAAAAATTCCAGGAAATCAATCTCTTTAACAAGCGAGGTAATACAGAAAAACAGATCTTTGTTTTTTAAAAAGAATGAAGTGATTTCAAGGGCAAAAGCCATGAATATGAAAGTAGCAGGGTCTCTTCCTGAATTATGGCTTGGTGTTCCTTTAAGGATAAAAAATAATGTAATCGGAGCAATTGTAATTCAAAGTTACGATGATCCTGATATATATAATCAAAAGGATCTGGATTTGCTGATTGCAGTCTCTGATCAGGTGGCGCTCGCCATCGAACGTAAGCGCGCCCAGGATGCTCAAAAAAAGAGTGAAGAATTAAATAAAGTTTTATTTGCCATATCCAATGCTGTAAACACCACAAGAAATATAAAAGAACTTTGCGATTCCATTCATAATTCCCTTAAAAAAGTCATCTATGTTGAAAATTTTTCATTATCCCTTTATGATCAAATGAATGATCAGCTTGATCTGATTTATAGCTGCGATAAGAGTCTTCCCGTGGGCAGCTTAAAAAATGCCAGTAAAAGCAATGCCATGACATTTAAAGTGATTCGCCAGGGGCACCCGCTTTTGATGGATGAGAAGGCACAATATGATTTGGCTGAGAAATTTGGAGGAGAAATGATTGGCAATATAGCAAAATCATGGCTATGTGTGCCTCTGAAAATTAAAGATGAAACCATTGGTGCCATCCTCACCCAGGACTATGAAAACGAAAATTGCTATAAAACAAAGGATATTGAATTATTAACACTTGTATCAGACCAAATTGCTTTGGCAATTGATAGAAAGCGATCTCAGGAAATCATACTTGATCATCAACAGATTCTTGAAACAACTGTCAAAGACCGGACTAAAAAATTAACAAACGAAATTGCAGAACGAATACAAATAGAAAAAAGATTAAAACAGGCAAAGATTGCTGCTGAGGCGGCTGCAAGATCAAAGGGAGAATTCCTTGCAAATATGAGTCATGAAATAAGAACACCCATTAACGGCATTATGGGCATGGCAGAAATAGCACTGGAAGACAATCTCAATGAAAATTTAAAGCCCATAATTGAAACAATAGATACAGAGGCAAATGCATTATTGGCTATTGTTAATCAAATTTTGGATTTTTCTAAAATTGAAGCTGGCAAGCTTGCCCTTGAAGAGATTCCCTTTAATTTAAGAAACACTTTTGAGCAGGCCTGTTCTTCCCTTGCCATAGGTGTGGATGAAAAAAAAGTGGAATTTATCTCCTTTCTTGCTCCAGATGTTCCGATTGATTTAATTGGTGATCCTGGACGGCTGCGACAAGTTCTTGTAAACCTTACCAGCAATGCGATAAAATTCACTCGCAAAGGTGAAATTTTTGTTAAAGGAGAAAAGGTCAAAGATACAAAATCAAGCGTAGAATTAAGGTTTCTAATAAAAGATACAGGCATTGGCATACCCAGAGAAAAACACCAGGAAATCTTTGAGGGATTTACACAGGCAGATGGATCAACAACAAGAAAATATGGTGGGACAGGGCTTGGAACAACCATATCTAAACAATTGACAGAATTGATGGGTGGAAAAATTGGTGTTGAAAGCACACCTGGTAAAGGGTCTACTTTCTGGTTTACTGCAAAATTTAAAAAGCAGAAAAATATAAAAGTGATAAACCCGATAAATGAGATGGATTTTCAAGGGATTAAGGTTTTGGTGACCGATGACTACAAAAGCAATCAATATGTTTTTACAGAATACTTGAAATCCTTTGGAGCCACACCAATTCCTGCAAATAAGGAAAAAGATATATTTAAAATATTGGAAAAAGGTATTATAGAGAATAATCCTGTTGACTTGATTATCGCTGCGCTGGAAAGATCTCCCATTGATGGATTTGAGCTTTCAAAAAAAATAAGAAAAAGAAAAGAGTTTTCAAAATTGCCCATAATTATGGTTACTTCGTCAGGGAGTATCGGAGACGGCAGTAAATGTAAAAACATTGGCATAGATTCTTATCTATTAAAGCCTGTAAAACAGGGAGAATTAAAAACAGCCATCATAAGAATATTACAAAGACCTGATTATAAATTACAAAGTGAGAATAAATTAATAACAAGACATACGATTGCTGAAGAAAAAGCAAATAATTTAAAGATATTACTTGTTGAAGATTATCCCACTAACCAGAAAGTTGCTCTGCGCCATTTGAATTCAGAAGGATACCATGTTACTCTTGCAGATAATGGAAAAATTGCAGTTGATCTTTATAAAAAACATCATTTTGATCTGATATTAATGGATATACAGATGCCTGTCATGGATGGTTATAAGGCAACACTTCTTATTCGTAAGCATGAAGCAAAACTTTCAGATATAAAAATATGTGGCACTATCAGTAATTCAAATTGTCGTGTTCCCATAATTGCTATGACTGCCCATGCCCTTGAAGGATATAAAGACCAATGTATAAAAGCTGACATGGATGATTTTATTTCCAAACCCATAAGAAAAGAAAAACTTTTAAAAATAACAAATAAATGGCTCGGTCAAATCAGAAGCAAAGCATTAACCCCACCAATAGATTATAATACTGCTTTGGATGAATTTGATAATGATAAAGAATTTTTAGATGAAGTTATTTATGAATTTTTAAAAACCGTGGGAAACCAGATAAAGCAAATTGAAATTGCTATTAATGCTGAAGACTATGGAATAATACAAAAAGAGGCACATTCCATCAAAGGTGGAGCTTCTAATCTAATGGCAGACAATTTATCTAAGAGTGCCCATGAGCTTGAGATCATAGGAAAGGCAAAGGATTCTAATAATGTTCTCCCTGTTTTAGATAAATTAAAGATTGAGTTTGATTTATTAAAAACATATATGGAAAAAATTGAATAAAAAAGGATATATAACATTGGAAGTGACAAAGAAACCTAAAAGCAGTGAAGAAATTACAAAAACTCTTTTTAAAATAGCCAATGCTACAAATATAACTGATAATTTAAATGATTTATATGCGTTAATTCACAAATCATTGAGCAATATTATTGATGCTACAAATTTTTATATTGCTCTTTATGATAAAAAAAATGATATAATCAGTTTTCCCTATTATGCAGACACTGTGGATGGAGACTTGGAAGATATGATCCATGCCAGTAAATCACAGTCTTTAACAAATGAAGTAATACAAAATGGAAAAGCTCTTTTTTTTAAAAAAAAGGATATGTATGCAAGGTTAAACCATAAATGGGCAGTATCCACAACACCGGCAGAGGTCTGGTTAGGTGCCCCCTTAAAAACGAAAAATCATATAATAGGAGCCATTGCTGTACAAAGTTATGAATCTCCTGATGCGTATACCCAGAAAGATATGGACCTGCTTGTTGCAGTCTCTGATCAGGTTGCACTGGCAATCCATAGAAAACTTATTGAAGACTCACAACAAAAGAGCGAAGCAATTACCAAAGCTTTATTTGCTATTTCCAATGCAGTTAATACCACAATAGATCTCAATGATCTTTTTGAATCCATTCATAAATCATTGGGGACAATCATGGAATTGCCAAATTTTTATATTGCTTTATATGATAAAAAAAAAGATTGTGCTGCCTTCCCATACTATGTAGATGAAAAAGATCCCAAAGACTCCATAGTAATGGTGCATAATGTCAGCAGCCCTCTCAATCCTTCTACCACGGCAATGGTTATTCGATCAGGAAAATCACTCCTGCTCACCAGTGAAGACTTGACCAGTCATATCAGGAAAATAGGGAGAAAATTAATCGGATACCCCCCTGCCATCTGGCTTGGCAGCCCCTTAAAAATAAAAAAAGAAGTGATAGGTGTGATGGTGACCCAGAGCTATAAGGACACACACTTGTTCACCCAGAAAGACTTGGAATTATTTAATTCTGTTTCAGATCAGGTAGCGCTTGCCATTGAAAGGAAAAGAGCCCAGGATGCCGAAGCTGAAACCAGAAAAATTAACCAGGCATTGTTTTCTATTTCCAATGCAGTGAATACCACAGAAAGCCTTGATGCATTATACGAATCCATTCATAATGCGTTAAAAGATATCATTGATGTAACAAATTTTATGATTGGCCTTTATGATAAAGAAAAAGATATAATTTCGTATCCTTATTATAAAGATGAAATGGATGATGATTTTGAAGAAATAAAAAATGTCAGCAAATCAGGGATCGTTTCATGGGAAGTTATTAAGTATGCAAAACCTTTTTTTATCAATAAAGAACAAGCCATTATACGGGCAAAAAGAATTGACGCGGATATAGTTGGAAGTGTTGCTGAACAATGGTTAGGTATACCTTTGAAAATAAAAAGAGAAGTGGTGGGTGTGATTGTTGTCCAGAGCTATTCCAACCCGGAGTTATATAGTCAGAAAGACATTGAAATATTATTATCTGTCTCAGAACAAGTAGCCATGGCAATTGACTTAAAAAGAGAGGCAGAAGCACGGGAAAAAAGTGAAAAAATTAATAAAACCCTGTTTGAAATAGCCAATGCCGTTAATACGACACAGAGCTTGCAACAATTGTGCAATTCAATTAACACCTCCCTTGAAAAAGTGATTCATATTAATAATTTTTCCCTTGCTTTGTATGACAAAAAAACAGACGAACTCAGTTTTCTCTATCGTAATGATAATAGAGATTTGATAAAGACCATTGAAAATGCCAGTAAATCAAGCTCTCTGACCTATGAAGTCATAAGAAAAGGAGAATTGCTTTTATTGGACGGACCAGGGCAAAAAAAACTTATAAACAAACTTGGTGGGAAAATGTTTGGTGTTGTATCCCAGTCATTGTTATGTATTCCCATGAAAATAAAAAGTAAAACCATTGGAGCTATACTTACCCAGGATTATGAAGTCAAGGATCGCTATAAGGAGAAAGATATTGAATTGTTAAGTCTGGTCTCGGGTCAGATTGCCCTGGCAATAGATAGAAAAAGATCCCAGGAAGCACTCAGGAAAAGTAAAAAACAAATTGAAAACATCTCCAACCAGATAGAACAATTCAGCTTAACTGCTGCATCAATGATTTCAAATAAAAATCCCAAAAAAGTCTTTAATAAAATAAGCCGGGCAATAGTAAAATATTCAAAATTTAAAAAAGTTGTTATCACATATTTGACTGATACTTCTCCTTATCATGAAATCCTTGCCTATGACGGGCTGGACGCTAAAAAAATTGCACAATATAGAAAGGCTGTAATAAATCCTGATTTTTTTAAAAACTTTCTTAAAAAAGGGGAAAAAATAGGGCGCTTTTCTATTTTTATTCAATCATTGGAATTAAAAAAGATTTATAATCCGGAATTGCAAACAAGATATGACCGGGATATCCCAGCTACGTCTTCTGATTCATGGCCCCCCAATTATATGTTATTTGTAAGATTATTAGATATTTCAAATAATCTTATAGGCTTTATATCAGTTGATGATCCTATATCCATGAACCGGCCTACAGATGAGACAGTAAAACCCCTTGAGATTTTTTCAAGCCTTGTTTCCCAGATTATTATTTACACTAAATCCCAGGAAGAATTGAAAATAGCAAAAAATGCTGCTGAAGCCAGTGCAAAATCAAAAAGTGAATTTTTAGCAAATATGAGTCATGAAATACGTACTCCAATGAATGCAATTATGGGGCTCACAGATCTTATATTGCAGAGTGACCTTGATTTTAAACAAAGAGATTATTTGGAAAAAATAAAATCATCCAGCACGTCTCTCCTCGGCATAATCAATGATATTTTAGATTTTTCAAAAATAGATGCCGGAAAAATGGATATTGAAAATATTGATTTCAGACTTAATGATGTTATGGATAATTTGTCAGATATGTTTTCAAATAAGACAGCAGAAAAGGAAATCGAATTTATTATATCAATATCCAATGATATCCCTTTAAACCTTATAGGAGATCCGCTCAGGCTGAGCCAGACCTTGATAAACCTGACAGGGAATGCTGTTAAGTTTACAAAAAAAGGGGAAATTATTGTAAGTGTTTCACCTTTTGAATGTAAAAAAAATTATATAACACTTGAATTTATTGTGAAAGATACAGGGGTTGGTATCCCTAAAAACAGGTTAAACACGTTATTTGACTCATTTGTTCAGGCTGACGGCTCAACAACAAGAAAATATGGAGGGACAGGATTAGGGCTTTCAATATCAAAACAGCTTATTGAACTTATGGGTGGCAGCCTCAAAGTAAAAAGTAAGATTGGCAAAGGCACGGAATTTAGTTTTCTGCTGAGTTTTAAAAAGAAAAATAAAAAGACACTTGGTAATAAGCATATAGATACGGGGCTTAACAATATGAAAGTCCTTGTGGTGGATGATAATAAATCTGCAAGGGAGATCCTTTATGAGACATTAACATCTTTTCGTTTTAAGGTTAAAACAGTTGATTCCGGTGAAAAATCCATTGATGAACTGATGCAATCCCATAGAAAGGGGATGCCTTTTAAGCTTGTTATACTTGACCTGGTAATGCCTAAAATCGATGGGATTGATACAACAAAGCTAATTAGAGAAAGCTCAGGGATTGCTGATATTCCCATAATTATGATGACAGGATTTGGCAGGGAAGAAGTGATGCATCAGGCAAAAAAGGCAGGTGTAAATGCTTTTTTAATGAAACCTGTAAAACACTCACTTTTACTTGATACAATTATGGATGTCTTTGCTCAAAATAAAGATGACCATATTCCCGAAGATGAAAAAATAACAAATCGGGCAGATGAGCCTGTAAAACTCAATAATTTAAAGGTTCTGCTTGTGGAAGATAATAAAATAAATCAATTGGTAGCAAGTAAGATCCTTGAAGGAATGGGCATAATAGTCACCATCACTTCAAATGGATTATTGGCTCTGAAATTATTAAAAAAAGAAAATTTTGATATTGTTTTGATGGATATCCAGATGCCGGAAATGGATGGTTACACTGCAACAAGAGAAATAAGAAATAAATTAAACTTAAAAGATCTCACAATAATTGCCATGACAGCCCATGCCATGTCAGGAGATAAAGAAAAATGCCTTAATGCAGGAATGAATGACTATATATCTAAACCCATTGATCCTGAAATCCTTTATTCTAAGCTCCTTCAATATGGAAAAGATAAAATAATCACCCAGACTGGGGAAACAAACAAGGAAACCATGTCTGATGGACAATACGAACTTCCTGATTATATGCCGGGCATTGATATTAAATCTGGATTATCAAGATTCAGAGGAAATACAGAATTATTTATTGAACTATTAAAAGGTTTTATGGATGATTACAGGGATTCTACCAACAAAATACGAGATTTAATGCAGAAAAAGGACAATAATGAGGCGGAAAATTTTCTCCATGGTATTAAAGGAGTTGCTGGTAATCTTTCCATGTTAAAAATTTATGATATATCTACAACACTTGAGAGCCTTTTAAGGGAGAATATTGCACCTGATGATGCTCTATTAGATGAATATGAAAATGCTCTGGATGAAGCATATTTGTCCTATGATGAGATCAATAAAAACTTTAATATGGATACAGCCCGTGATATTCAAATTAATGGACAAAAATTTGATCAAATAGATATCTCAGATAAAGTCAAATTACTCTATGAAAAAATATCAGACAATGATATTGAAGCAATTGATATATTGGACATTGTAAAAACCATGTTGCAGGGGAAAGTTGATGGTGACTATATTATATCTTTAGATAAAGCAATTAATAATTTTGATTTTGAAGAAGCTAAAATTATGCTAGGGGAGATAGCAAAAATTTTACAAATTAATTTAAAAGGAATTGCCAATGGGTAATTATGCGTCACAGTCCACAATCCTTGTGGTTGATGATCAGCCTGCTAATATAAGGGTATTAGGAGAAGCCTTAAAAGATGATTATCAGATAAAAATGGCAAGATCAGGTGAGAAAGCAATTGAAATCGCTAACTCTGATACCCCTCCTGACCTCATTCTGCTTGATATTATCATGCCGGAATTAGATGGTCATGAAGTATGTAAAATACTCAAAAATAATAGTAAAACAGAAAAAATACCAATCATCTTTATAACGGCTAAAAATCAGGAAGAAGATGAAACAAAAGGTCTGGAATTAGGTGCAGTTGATTATATTACCAAGCCATTCAGTATTCCTATTGTTAAAGCAAGGGTTAAAACCCATGTAGAGCTTAAAAAACATCGTGATATTTTAGAAGATCTTTCAACCCTGGATGGATTAACCGGTATACCAAACAGAAGAAAATTTGATGAATTTATTGATATTGAATGGAGGCGAGCTGTTCGGGGGGCTTATCCTTTGTCCCTTATCATGATAGATATTGATCATTTTAAACTGTTTAATGATAATTACGGGCATGGTGCTGGTGATGAATGCCTTAAAAAAGTTGCATCAAGTTTGTATTCAAGTGCCAGAAGACCGGCTGATTTTGTAGCAAGGTACGGAGGAGAAGAATTTGTAGCCATACTTCCGGAAAGTTCCCTTGAACAGGCAAAATTTTTTGCAGAAAGGATACGTTACAATATTGAGGAACTTAACATTGTTCATGATTTTTCTCTTACAGCCAAAAAAATCACCATAAGCCTTGGATCAGCAACTATTGTCCCGACATTAAAAAATTCTTACCAGTTATTAATCAAAAGTGCAGACAATGCTCTGTACAAAGCAAAATCAGAGGGTAGAAACAGAATCGAAAGTGTTAATCTTGAATAATCTCTTTTCATAAATAATAAAGAAAAAAATGAAGCCTGAAAAATTTACAATTGATGTAACATTGTTCAATATAATAATCGTGGTGCTGACTGCTGCATTATGTATTGTCCTGGTTCTTGGTCATGAGCGGGTTTGTTCAGTCGTATGCCCTGATATCACCAGGTTATATTGTGAAATACTTAAAGATAAAAAACAAGATTTCAGAGATCAAAAAATAGGTATAGGCAGCAGGATTCGGTTTCAATTTTCAGAAAATAAAAAATCCCTTGGGGAACTATATGCCTTAAAAAATATTAAATTCATACCTGATAATAATAATTTTCCAATATGGACAGGTGAAAATAAAGATAAAACATGGAATGAAAATACAGGCACAATGGAAAATATGCAAAGGTTCAGGATGAAATTTAATATATCTGTACCAAAGGATAAACTGCTTGAGGGAAAAACAATAAAAGGAATTTTAAAACTTCAACTCTCCTATCCTGTATTTATCAATTATACAAAGAAAACCATTGCTACTCGACAAGAAAATTTTAAAAGACCTGTCTCTGTGCACATTTTCTCCAGAAAGAAATTAGATCAATTGTCAATCTTAACAAATAAAATGATTAAAATCTGGATAATCTGTATTATATTACTTGTTGTTCCGATTTTATTTATACTCATTATAAAGAGCCCGCTTATAAAAAGTCCACCCAGAGTTGTATAAAACAAACTCTGGGTTCAGGATAAAGGTTTAAAATATTTATTGGGATCAGGCTAATTTGTCTGTCAGCGCCTTTGCATACTGATGACAGGCAGTCATGCCGTCATCTGTATGTACGACATTTTCCGTAAGATTCAAGGGACCTAGGTCAAGCATGTCCATTTTACAAACATATTGCATTGTATCAAAAATCATGGGAGCTGCTTCTCCGCTATGTGTGTGGGATCCAAAAGCTCCGCCCAGTTTTCCTGTCAAATTGGCAGTTTCAGCAATAAAAAGGAATTGTTTCATGCCATTTGTCATGTCTTTATGATATGTAGCACATCCAAAAAGATAAGCGTCAAACCCTGAGACATTCTCTGGTTTTTTCAAGGATGATAATTTTGCAACAACAACTTCGTTGCCGCTCATACGAATACCCTCAGCTAAATAATCTGCCATTTTTTCAGTTGTACCTTTTCTGCTGCCATAGGCTATTAAGACTTTTTTCATGTTTTTTCTCCTGTTTTTATTAAAAGAATTCCCTGCCAAAATAAAAATATTAATCTGTTTATAACTTAAAAAGGAAGCTGCATAAACCATACCAGTCTGAATCTAAATTTTTATTTATCCATATAATATCAAGCTCTTATATGGATAAATAAAAACAATTCCAATGGATTAATCAGTTGATTATGGTAACAAATATGTCTCATACAAATGTGGCAAAACTGTCTCGCGTGGAATAAATTAACTGACCTGCGACCAGAAGTAAAATAAAAAACATA
>CAZTEM010000099.1:0-11427 GCA_964612755.1 uncultured Desulfobacterales bacterium
AGGCACAATCAGAAGCGCAAAATATTACGGCAAAGGCAATGATAATATTTCAGGTTCGGGAGAGATACACGGAGGCGCAGGCAATGATACAATACAGGGCGTGGGCTCTCGAAGCCATGATGTAATATATGGAGGTAAAGGGGATGATATCATAAACGGTGGTCAGGGGAGTGATATTATTTATGGAGGTGATGGTAATGATACCCTGAATGGAGGCAGTGGCAGTGATATACTTTTTGGCGGAGAGGGCGATGATACAATATATGCCGGAGATGGCTATGGCCATGATATCCTGTCAGGAGGGACCGGTAATGACACATTGACAGGCAATTACAGATCATCAACTTATGTATACCAATATGGTGACGGGCATGACACAATTTATGATAGTGGCAGCATAGGAACAACCCCGGACGTGCTCATATTAAATGGTCTTGATCGTGATGATATTAAAATAGAAAAACAAGGCAATGATCTTATCTTGAAGATTCGAGCCTTTCCGGAGCTTGAGTACGATTTTGGTTCTATCTTTATCAAAGATGGCTTTGGCAGAGGTAAAATAGAACAGTTTCAATTTGAAGATCAGACCCTTGATTTTAATCAACTGCTTAATGGCAGTGATGTTTATGATACCATCCACACCTATGCTCTGAGTCAGGGTAAAATCGTTATCCATGACACAGGCGGAACAGATACCCTTGCTTTTGGTGAAGGCATTACTCAGGCTGATCTTATTGTTAAGACCAGTAAAGATAATAATGATATTATAATCGGCATTAAAGAAGATGGTGTGGAGTTTGACGATATCACAGACTCGGTCAGGATAAAGAATTATGATGGCAAAAATAGCAGGATTGAGACATGCAGATACGCAGGAGAAATATGGAGAAGCTTATGAAAAAAATTATTAAAAAACTAATTATACTATCCTGCATAGTGATATCATGTCTGGTAATATTTATTTTAGCTCTATATATTTTTCAACGAAATACTGCACATGTTG
This sequence comes from uncultured Desulfobacterales bacterium, assembly GCA_964612755.1. Lineage (GTDB taxonomy): Bacteria > Desulfobacterota > Desulfobacteria > Desulfobacterales > Desulfobacteraceae > JAIOSM01. The sequence goes on from CAZTEM010000099.1 coordinate 1,004, forward strand.
ATTTAAACAAAACAATGACAATATTTTCCCAAGGCTCAAATAGTCAGAAAAACAGCTTGATTACTAAAATCAAGGCACATCCGGAAAAATATGCTCCACCTGTATTTTATGCCTTATCAGATGTTCTGTTTAAAACCGATAAAAAAGCAGCAATGTTCTGGTTTTATGCAGGTCAACTTCGCGCCAGATATGATGCTAATCGTTGTACAGATGTCAGTGCCGGAGCAGCAATTGGATCACTAAATTATAGTTTTGGATTACAAATAAATCAATATGCATTTAAAAATCTTGACCAATTAAAATCAACTATTGAAGAAGTAATAAAGTTTGATAAAAAAACTCCTCATAAATATGATCAGAGGTGGATCAATTTTCATGGCATGGCTGCATTTGACAAGAACAATAAAATGACAAGCAAACCCAGATCCGAATGGGAAGCAATTGAACAAAAAACAAGAGATGATTATTTTAAAGATTTTCAAAACGCTATAAAGCAATTAGAAAAAACTCAACCTTAAAATGAAGGAGTTAAACATGATAAAAAAAGTGATTTTTAAGATTCTATTAATTCTCATTCTATGTACTAATTATTCTTATGCAGAGTTTTATTCTTACAGCAAGGCTGACCTGCTGGAAGCAGAAAAGTTGGTACAGCAGGATAAAGCAAAAGCTTTGAAAAAAATATCAAAACTTAAATGTGCAATATATACTAACTCTTTTGCTAAAAGATTCGTTCTTCCGGAACTTTATAACCCAATGCCGGAAAATACAGGGATACAGGCAATGGAGTTCAGGTTTGAAAAAGGTATAGCAAACAGCCCTGTCAGTAAATATTACTTTGCAAAACTATTACTTTATATTGATAACCAAAAAATGAAAATACAAATGCCTGGTGGTCTTGAAGAGAGTGATTGTGATATCCATAACCCCCATGTTCATTTCTTTGCCCACTCAAAGGAGCGAAGGAAAAAATGGACTAAAGAGGATCGAGTGCATTTTTACAGTTATCTTGGGAAACACTCCATGTTGAGCTTTATATCAGATAATACATATCAGTATAACAAAAAAGGTAAAATGACAACCTGCACAAATACTGAACATGCGAAAAATTTTATGCCTGGTATCGACTACGTAAAACTGAGTCTACTTATAGGGTTTACGCCAAAACCCAAGTCTGAGAAGAACACCCTTTTGTGGCTAAAAAAGCTGAGTGGCGCTGATTATACAATCCCGCATAAAGAAATATATCTCAAAGACTTTTATAAAATAGAAATCCCAAATCAATTCTGCAAAAAAATTGTTCATTTGGAGCAATTGATTGATAAAGTGCAATAATAAGGAGAGAATTATGGACGATAAAACAAAAGCCTACGCTAATTTGAGTAAGCGCAGCTATGATAACGAGGCAAATGGAACAACAATAAATGGATATAAAAAAGTTGACAGCACTACTGACAACTACGGTTTAAGTGCAACTGCCTATATAAAAGATGGAACAATGGTCATTGCTTATAAAGGCACAGATAAACCAGGTGAAGGAGCACTGATTGACTATACAGGTAGCAATCTCAGGATTGGTCTTGGTCAAGACCCTTTTCAGTTGGCAGAAGCCCAAAGATTCTATGATAAAATGAAAAAGAAAGCAGACTTTCGAGGATTAGATTTAGAAGTAACTGGCCATTCTCTAGGAGGTGCCTTAGCAACTTTAATAGCAGCCAAGAACTCAACTGATGATGCACAAGTAAATGCATATGCCTTTAATGCACCCGGTACTCAAAAAACAATATCTAACTGGGGCAAGGATTATGCAGGAAGAGATTATTCTGACAATATTCATAACTATAATACAACCAATGATTACGTGCATAGAATAGGCACCCAGCCCGGCTCATCAGAAAGCATAGACTTATCATCATATTACGGAGTTCCAAATATTTTTGAACCGTTTTTTGGTTCACCCGATTAATGCTGTATATTTCAAGTCAAAAGTATACCACCGTATTAATTGAAAAGTATACCAGTTAAAAAGAAAAAAGATCATATCCGTATTTATTTTTATTTTAACTGCTTTGCCCTTGCTCACGTTCTGCAAATCTTGTATAAAATGTGACCAAATGGTCAAAAACTATGGTTATAAAGATTTGATTTTTTGTTAAAACTGGTCTTTTATAAAATTGGAACATTGGTGAAAACACTTGCTGTTGTAGAAGGCTCAGCAGGAGCTGACATTGTTAGACCTTTGGGGCTCGCTACTGGTGAGTTTGTTGGCTGTTTTAATGTTGGAGTTACTGCTGGATTAAATCCAGGAGCCATGGCAGGTTTCGTAATGAACGTTCTTGCTCAGATAGGAGATTTGTTTGATTCTCCTACTCCAGCATATGGAGGTACATTTTCACCATGCGAATCGTAATGAAAAATTTTTTAAAGACAATTTGCTTTATTATTATCACTCTATTGTTGATTAAAAGACTTATATATACTGATTTTTCTTATGAATTTATTGGAATAGGCATCCTTGTACTTATCTCAGGATAATTTCTGTATATAAAAAAATTAAAGGGACAAAAAATTAAAGAAATTAAAGAGAAATTAAGGGGACAAATTAAGGGGACATAACACTTAATTAATTATTAAGGAAAATACCGATAAATATCACCTCTATGTAAAAACCTAACAAATCGGGCAGTATCGCTTTCTATAACCAGACCGAGACGATAGTTACCAAGCCTGATTCTATAGTGATTGCTTTGAGCTTTAAGTTTTTTGAGGTTGTTGATTCTGTGAATGTCTTGGGCTTCTTCAACTTCAAGTATGACCTGTTTGACCCGTTCAAGCAGTGATTTATCAGTTTTGTGTTTTTTTAAATCTTTGGTAAAGCTCTTTCTAAATTCAACCTTCACGCCCGACCTTCCAATATATCAAAGACTTCCTGCTTACTTGCTGTTCCTGATCCTTCGCCTTGCTGGATTGCACGGCTTAAGGCAACATCTTCCATGGCTTCTATGACAATGTCATGGAAAACATCTCTTTTTTTTTCAAACATTTCAACAAGTACGTCTTTAAAGACTTGTCTGAGTTTACCTTCGTCAATTACGGGTTGCATGGTTTTACTCCTTTTATAAAATCCTGTCAGGCATGGGTAAGTTGTTCAAATTTGTATTTTTTTATATACGCATCAAGTAAACTTGTAAGAACCTTTTGATCCTTTTCCGGCAATTTTTCTGCCTCCTTAATATGTTTTAAAAGTTCCTATAAATAAAATTATACCACAGTATTAATCGAAAAAATACCAGTTAAAAAATATCAAGATTTATTTTAACTGCTTTGCCCTTGCTCACCCTGTACTATTCAAAAACTAATCCGGGGTAAAGATGAGGCAGGATAAGGCATTAAAGTCAAAAAATAGCTGTGATCTATCAAATATTTTTTTATGCGTTTTTAATTTGGCAAAATATGGCATATCTTATGATGGTAGTTTGGGAAATAACAGTTAATAGAGAATTTTATATTTCAATAGTATATGGCTGTCTGCCATTTGATGGGAGCTTATCAATTCAAGTTTTGTATCTGTTGTTTTATCAAACATGGAAAGACCTGAACCAAAGATTTCAGGGACTATTGTAAGATAAATCTCATTGATTAATTGTGCTTTGAGAAATAAAGAGTTTATTTGTGATCCTCCGATTAATACAATTTTGTTAAAGCCTTTGGATTCAAGATCTTTTATCAGGTTTTCCGGGGTATCATCAGAGAAAATAAGGTTTTTATCAGAAGATGCTGTTTTTTTTAAGCGTGATTTGTTTTTTGTCATGACAATATTCATTCTTTTTGGCAAAGGAGAGGCAAAAGTGTCATAGGTTTTTGACCCCATGATAACAACCCCTGCATCCTTTGTAAGCTTTATAAATAATTGTTTATCTTCTTTGCCTGTCCAGTCAACCAGATGGGAAGAATCTCTTGCGATTTTTCCATCCAGGGTAGTTGCCATGAGCAGTATTGTTTTCATTGGTTGTCCCCCATGTTTATTATCATTTTGCAAAGATGCTCTGATAAAAACATTATTGATTCTATGTCAAGATGTTGAATGATGGTTTCATCAAATAATAATTTTATATCGGAATCAAACTCATTGTTTTTATCCCAGAATAATAAGATTACTGGTATCTTGGGAAAAGCAGTAAATTGAAAAGCAATGTCACAGGAGTTGTATTGAGTTTTTATATCTTTACCCCCGGCTTTTTTGCATGCATGGGATAATTTGTTCATATTGGAAGTGAATTTTTTTCTTAAGGGGATTTCAACATATTCTTTCATTGAAACCATTTTCGAGACAGTATTGGGGAATTCTTTAAAAGATTTCATATTACCTGTGGGCTTGGCAATCCCGCCCATTGCCATATGGATATAGACAAAGGTTTGTTCGTTTTTGCTGAGCTTTTTGCCTGAAGCATCAAGGACTTTATCCTTTGTTATCAGAATATGGGTGTTAAAATAGGGCAGTATGATATGCTTTGATTTGTTGGTTTTCCCAAGGGTGCCTCCAATGCGGATTACAATGTCTTCAAGATCCATGGAAGAAGCTTTTTGTTTTGCAAGTTCAAGAGCTTCTTTTGCCATATCTTTTTTAAGCCATTTGCCTTCTTTATATTGCTGTTCCAGTTCCAGCTCAGCTTTTTTTAGAATTTCAGGGTCAATATAGGGGCAGTTTTTTAAAGGATGCTTTTCAGATACAACCATGCCGGCAAAGGCAATGCATGTGCGAAATCCACAATCTTTGCAATTGGTTTTAGGAAGTATTTTTGAATAAAGATCTACTACAGATAATGCCATGGGATAGATCCATTTTGTTTTTTAAAAAACGCCGGACAATATCGAATATATCACCCGGCGTTTTAATATTTAGTTATTCTTTGTCAAAGTCTTCTTTGCCAACGCCGCAGACAGGGCATGTCCAGTCATCCGGCAGATCATCAAAGCTTGTGCCAGGATTAATACCATTATCAGGATCACCTTCTGCAGGGTCATAAACATAACCGCACGCACTACATACATATTTATCCATCTTAAATCTCCTTTAATTAGGTTAATAATTTTTAAAATATAACATAACAAGTAATATAGTTTAAGTAAAAACTAATATCTCTTATAATAACCCTGTTTTATCAAGGGTAAAAATAATCCCTTTATACGATACAACAATTAAAACAACATATAATATTAAAAGCAAAGCACTCATTTTTTATATCTCCCTAAAAATTAATACGATTCTTCATTGGTTACTTCATCACGGGTCAGTTTTTTAGAATCCATAAGTTTCCATACATAGACCACATAGGCAAGAACAAAGGGAATGCCGATTGCAACATAGGTCATTGTTCTCAGGGTAAACATACTGGAAGATGCATTGTAAATTGTCAAGCTTGACTGGAGATCAAGTTTTGAAGGGTAAAATGCAGTATTGTTAAATGCAGGCAGGCATAAAACCACAAGACCTACAAAAACAGTTCCAAGTCCATTAAACCATATTCCCTTAAAGCTGTTTTTAAATGAAGTTAAGGCTACACCATAGACTACAAGCAAGATACCTGCCAGCAAAAGAACAAGAAAATATGGCATGGCAAGAAGATTCCCAAGATATTTATAAGGGACCATGGAAATTGTGCCGGATGAATCTATACCATATCCCTGGATCAGAAGAATTGAGACAAGTACATATAGTAAAAAAGGCAAACTGATAAGGAAATTTCTTAAAGTGCATTTGCGCAACCTTGATTCAAGATCAGGGTTGGATGAAAGATCAATGCTGTTTAATAGATAGGATGCTCCTAAAACCCTGGCATTAAATACAAGAAAAATTCCAAGACTCAGGTTGAATAATGAAAAAGCTGCTTCTAAGCCTCTTAAGTTTATGCCGAGAAAGGAATAATCCCATGTGACTTTGTTAAAGATATCCAATGTAAAGTTTGAACCTGTATAAAATGTGCCTACAGCCGCGCCAATAAGTAAAACACCAATGGAGCCGTTTATGAATAAAAAAAGTTCATATATCTTTGAGCCGAGGAAATTATTTTGTTTTTTTCGGTATTCATAACTTACTGCCTGGACAATAAATGAGAACAAAATAAGCATCCACACCCAATAAGCACCACCAAAGCTTGTAGCATAAAATTTTGGAAAAGCTGCAAATAAAGCGCCGCCAAAAAGTACAAGGGTTGTGAAAGGCATTTCCCATTTGCGACCAAGTGAAGTTACAACAAGTGTTTTTTCAAGGTCTGTTTTTGCAACCTGCCATAAAAGAGTCTGCCCTCCCTGGACAAAAGTAAGGAATAAAAACAGAGAGCCGACAATGGAGCAAATAAACCACCAAAGCTGTTGTAAACTAATATAATCAAGATTGGCAAACATTTTAATTCTCCTCCTTTGGTCCAATGGATATTTGTTTAAGCATGATTTTGATTTCCGCTATAAGTAAAAGAGTAAATACGCCTAGAAATAAAAAGAAAGTAATTTGAACATTGCTTGCTGCAAGATTAGTACTTGCAACTTTTACAGGTAAAAGACCATTGATAGCCCAGGGTTGACGACCTAATTCTGCCACAACCCAGCCTGATTCCTGAGCCATTAATCCAAGAAGAGCAGATATCAATCCAATGGGCAGCAGCCATTTTTTATCCTGTAGATTTCCTTTAAAAGAATAAAAAAGAAAAACAGCAAAGATAAGTGGGAATAAAGTCCCAAGTACCACCATTAAATGGAAAGAATAATAAGGGAGAGCCACAGGAGGCACTGCTTCTTCGGGTTTATCAAGATACCCGTAACCAAGAAAATCCTGATTGGCTTTAAAATTTTGTAATGCTTTAGATGCTTTGGCTGAATTATTTTCTTTTTTTGCCTGTTTAAATAAAATAAGGCTGTCAATGGCTATTTTCCCTTTGGCTATTTTTGAACCAACACCTTCTATGCCCTGTTCGTCATTGCCATAGACCAGGTCATCAACTCCTGGTACAAAGGTGTCAAGGGAACGGTTTGCCAGAAGGGATAAAAGATAGGGAATCTTAATTTCAGCAATAAAGGCTTTTTTATCATCTCCAGGTTTTTTTGCGGGATTGAGAATCCCTGCTGCAACAATGGGTGCTCTTGTTTCTCCTTTATATAAACCTTCGATGGCAGCAAGCTTCATGGGCTGTTTCTGGGCAACTTCATAGGCTGCCTCATCTCCTGTAAACGCCACAAAACCAGAAGCAAGTAATCCAAAGACGGAAGCCACTATTATTGACTTTTTAGCCATTTGAATATGCCTGCCTTTAATAAGATACCAGGATGAAATTGTCAGGACAAAGAGAGAAGCAAATAAAAATCCTGAACTTGATGTATGGACAAATTTTGAAACAGCCACCGGATTAAAAACAAGCTCTTTAAAGCTGTTCATTTCAAACCTTGCTGTTTCAGGATTAAAAGCCATGCCAACAGGGTTCTGCATCCAGCCATTTGCTACAAGGATCCATACAGCTGAAAGGTTTGAGCCTATGGCAACCAGCCATGTTGAAATAAGGTGGAATTTTTTTGAAACCCTGTTCCAGCCAAAAAACATTACAGCAAAAAAGGTGGCTTCAAGGAAAAAAGCAAAAATTCCTTCTATGGCAAGGGGCGCGCCGAAAATATCTCCAACCATCCATGAGTAATTTGACCAATTGGTTCCAAATTCAAATTCAAGGATAATTCCCGTAGCAACACCAATTGCAAAATTGATCCCAAATAAGGCCATCCAGAATTTAGTGATTGATCTCCATTCCTTGTTTCCCGTACGTACATAGATCGATTCAAAAAACGCACATAGAAAAGAGAGTCCAAGTGTTAAAGGTACAAATATCCAGTGATACATTGCTGTAAGAGCAAATTGTGCTCTTGCCCAGTTCACCATGGTTAGATCAATATCCATCATTTGTTTTCCGCCCTCCGATTAATAGTTGGTTATTATTTATTTATAATATGTTTATTTATGGAACCGGTTCTTGTGATCTGCTCAAGAACATGGTCACCTTTTTCCTTATTTGTCTGAAAATTCGTATTTAAATAATTGGGGAAGAAAAATAATTTTAAAACAAAAAATATGATAAAGAGTTTAATTAGAATGATTGTCCAGAGCCGCTTTCCAAGCGTCATTCTTTTAAAACCATCACGGTAAAAAGAATAGATATTATTTGTGATTGTCAAAGCCTTTAAGGTCATTTTTTCCCTAGAATAATTTTTATTGAATGTCATAAACATAATAAGCAACTATTATGCCATGGTAAGGCAGGGTAAATGAATTTGCTCAACAAGGCTTGGAGTGTGATGTCTTAAGGATAATTGCCTGACAGGTTACAGACTATTGTGTATCAAATAATGAGACAGAACAGTATCGAAACTGTCTCATTATTTAAAGACATAATTTATTTTATATACTGGCAATAAAATTATCTAATTCTCTATGGTTTGCAAGGAATCTGTATAAAGTAGCTCTACCTACACAGAGAACCCGTGCTGCTTTGGATTTATTCCCACCTGTTTTTTTAAGAGCAGCTTTAACAGACTCAATATTAAGTTTGGTTTTTTGGGGCAGAATAACGGGATCGGTTTTTTTATTTTCAAGTCCAGGTAGAACATGTGTGTCCCGTGTGACTTCCAAGGGAAGGTGGGATGGTAATATTGTTTTGCCCCGGGAACGTACTACGGCAAACTGAATAATGTTTTTAAGCTCTCTTACATTGCCTGGCCAGTGGTAGTCAAGCAGGATATTCAGGACAGCATCACTTATTTCAGGTATTGAATGGGGAGCATCTATTTCAGCTTCTTTCAGGAAATGGTTTATTAATACGGGGATATCACCTTTACGTTTTCTCAAGGGCGGAATCAGGATCGGAATAACATTGAGTCTGTAATAAAGATCGTTCCTGAAATTTCCTTTTTCTACTTCCTGTTTAAGGTTTTTGTTGGTTGCACTTATGATCCTTACATCAACAGAGACTTTTTTTTCTCCGCCAACTTTTTCAAAGCTGCCTTCTTCCAGAAATCTTAGTAATTTGACCTGGGTTTTTAAGGGAAGCTCTGCAACTTCATCTAAAAACAATGTTCCTTTGTGGGCAAGTTCAAACCTTCCTTTTCTTTCCTTTACAGCGCCTGAAAAAGCGCCTTTAACATGACCGAAAAGCTCACTCTCTACAATGCCTTCAGGGATTGCACCACAGTTTATTGGAACAAAAGCACCGTTTCCAAAAGAACTGATATCATGAATTGCGCAGGCTACCCGTTCTTTGCCTGTACCGGTTTCACCCCAGACATGGACAGGATAATTATACAAAGCAACATCTTGAATTTGTTTGAAAATATCCTGCATTGCTTTGTCTTTACCAATAATACCGGCAAAGCTTGAAATTTTTTCGACTTTTAAGGCAAGGTCAAAGGATTCTGTAAGATCCCTGAAAGATGCTAATACTCCCTGGAAATTACCTTTTGGGCTGTTTATGGGTGAGACAGCCATCTCAATTTTTCTTGTGGACCCATCTTTGACAATAATGGTAAGGGGATATTCTTTTGTTTTTCCATGGAAAACAGGAATTCCTTCACAAAAAGAGCATTTATTGCCGCAAAAAGGAGAGTTGAACACTGTATGACAGTCATTGCCAATAACTTCTTCTTTTGTGTAGCCGGTAATTCTTTCTGCTTCTTTGTTAAAGGCGAGAATTATTCTTTCAGGGGTATGAATTATGATCCCGATATGCATATTGTCAAGGATATGCATGAGTTGACCCGGATCCATTAAAGATTGTGCCAGAGTTTTCATTATGTGATTGTCCGAATAATTAAATTTAATTTGTCTCGACAATACACTTGACACATTTATGTATCAAATACAACCTTTTTTTAACAGCAATTCTCGGTTAAAAATTATTTTTAAAATTAACAAGTGTAATATGGAAGAAGTGAGGCTTGGATATGCTTTTGCATCTTAGGGTTTCGATTGAAACAGATGCGCTGCAAAAGCATATCCAAGCCTCACTTTGCCCGATCTGATACCCTGAAAGACAATATAATATTTTTGATAATATATATCCTGTTATAGTCAACAGAGGAATCCTGTTATCTCCCAGTCAGAACCACAATTTCCAGGGACTTCGTATTCTATTGTTTCATTACCTTTTCAATAACCTGTCAATGTTGATAGATAGTGGGTTTTTTTTTCGATAAACCTGGTATGTTCAATCACTTAGTAATCAGCTTTATAAGTTCAGAATCAAAATTTGTTTTATACAGCATATCCAAGCCTAACTTATTCCATTTATTTTTTTATAATAACCAAGCGTACAAAATTTTTATGCAGGTGTTTTGACTATATTATACCTGATTACACCTGTTAATCTTAAAAATATGAATAAGACAGATAC
>CAZTEM010000100.1:0-11061 GCA_964612755.1 uncultured Desulfobacterales bacterium
TGCACCCAATAACCTAAAACCGGTTTTTCAAAATACCTCAGACCGTTAAAGTGAGGAACCACCCAATCATTGCTTTCTATCATCTCTCTTGGGATTTCTGCATAGCGGGTTTCATCAGGTACTACAAGCTTTCTTGCTCCTAAAGGTAAGATATAAAGAGATATGAAAAAAAATAAAAGCAGGTATGGATATATTTTTTTAGTCATTGTTATTTATTATTCCTTTTGGCAGGCTATCCAGCCATCCCTGCCCTTTGTAATTGATCGTATTATTTCTGAATTATCTATTAAATCTATATTATCAACTAAAGTACCAAGGGGTTTAAAAGCAATTTTTTGTTTCAAAGCTTTTTCAAGAAAATTCTCAAACATTGAAAAACAGGCATTGCCTTCAACTTCTGCATGAATGGTCAACACATTTAATTTATCCGATTTTATCAAGTTGATAAGATAATCATTATATGTATCAGGCGTGCATTTGACTCCTATGAGCTCATCATAGGTCGGCAGAGTAGTTGGTACCTGGAGATGACCTAAAAGCCGCCCTGCAACCATTGGTTGAAAAATCGAATGGCCCCGGCAATCTGAAGTATATTTAAAAGGCAATTTGTCTAAAGCAAGTATGGCATCAGAAGTAATGCGCCATGCAGGTGCAGCAAAAGAATCAGGCTTGCGTTCTATAATCCTGGCAAGGCAATTATAACCTTTATGGATCAAAGATAAAATGTCAGGTTCACTCATTTTTTCCATGTGTGCCTGCCATTGGTGATGATCCCATGCATGCAGGCCTATTTCATGCCCTGCCCTGTTTGCATCTTTAACAGGTTTATTGCATCTTTTTCCAATATCAGGACCTGGCCAGAATAGTCCTTTAAAAAGAATATCCAGTCCATAAAGACTTGTTGCCTTTGTCCTGAGCATTTTCATCAGAAAAGTCGGGCGTAAAAGGCGCCACAAATGGCGCCCCATATTATCAGGACCCACAGAAAAGAAAAAACTTGCTTTGATATTATGATAATCCAGCAATTTTAATAGATTTGGGACTCCAATACAGGTGCCCCTCAAAGTATCAACATCTATTCTCAATCCCACATCTATCATTATTTTTTCTCTTGACTATTTATAAGATCCTGAAGAAAATAATCCAGCGTTTCAGCCACAGACTGCTCAAAGGACACAGTTGGATTCCAGTTTAAAAGCCTTTGTGCTTGATCTATGGACGGACGTCTATGCTGCACATCCTGATAACCTGAGCCATAATATGCTTTTGCTTCAATTCGTTTCACACCGGCATCAGGAGGAAAATGTGAACGTAAAGGGTGGTTTACAAACTTTTCTCTAAGTATATTTGCAAGCTCTTCCATACTATATTCATTATCTGGATTTCCAATATTGAATATGGTGCTGTCACAGCAATTGTCTTTATTCTCAATAATCCTGAAAAGGCATTCCACACCGTCTTTTACATCTGTAAAACATCTTTTTTGTTTACCACCGTCAACAAGATTTATGGGTGTGCCTTCCACAAGGTTTAAAATAAATTGAGTGATTACACGGGAACTTCCTATGCGTGCGGAATCCAGGGTATCAAGTTTTGGTCCAACCCAGTTAAAGGGGCGAATAAGGGTGAACTGGAGACCTCTTGTAGCTCCATATGCCCATATTACTCTGTCAAGCATTTGTTTACTGCAGGAATATATCCAGCGCTGCTTATGAATAGGTCCCAAAGTAAAATTAGATTTTCTCTCATCAAAGGCAGAATCCTGACACATACCATAAACTTCAGAGGTAGAAGGAAAAATCAAGCGTTTACCATATTTTGCACAATACCGTACAATACGCAGATTCTCTTCAAAATCAAGCTCAAAAACCCTTAAAGGATTACGGACATATTCTTTTGGAGTTGCAATGGCAACAAGGGGCAGAATAACATCACATTTTCTAACATGGTATTCAATCCATTCACGCATGATTGAAATATCGCCTTCTTTAAAATAAAAATCAGGGTATTCCATCAAATGACCAATGGTATTTGAATTTAAATCCATGCCATAGACTTCATATCCGCCGTTTTTTAAAAGATGCTCGCTTAAATGATTTCCAATAAAACCATTTACACCAAGTATAAGGACTCGTTTTTTCTCCTTCTTTTTTAAAACTATCTCAGCCTGATTGGAAAACTGCATATCTTTTGCAAGATTAAGCTCAATTGCAAGCTGTTTGCCATTGGTATAAACCCCTTTTTCATTTTGCCCGAAAATCATCTCAATGGCATTATTTTTACAGGCTATTGTAAGGGGGTTTGTGGAAATTATTGTACCTGGTGCTGCTTTAATAGATGTCTGAACCTCTTTTACATCCCAGAATATGCACTTTACATTACCAATAAATGAAAAAGCTCCGGGATAGGGGCGAGTTACAGCTCGTACAAGATTACGTATTTCTTCTGCACTTTTATTCCAGTCTATAGCACCGTCATCCGGACCTCGTCCACCAAAATAACTTGTTTTGGACTGATCCTGGGAAATAAGGTTTATATTTTTCTCTTTTATTGCCGGCAAAAATTCATTTAAAAGATCGCCGGAAGCTTTAGCAAGCTTTTTGTGCAGGGTTAAGCCTGTATCCTCATTGTCAATTACAACCTTTTTTTGACCCAGGATATCACCCGCATCAGGTTTTTCTATCATTTTATGCAAGGTAACTCCGGTCTCTTTTTCTCCATTGACAAGAACCCAGTTCACAGGGCAGCGTCCCTGGTATTGTGGCAAGAGTGATCCATGCAAATTAAAGCATCCGATTTTCGGGATATCAAAAATCTCTTTTGTTACCATATTTCTATAATAAAAAGAAAATATAATTTCAGGATCTATTTCTTTTATTTTCTCCACCCAGAGCAAATGGTTGATATCATCAGGGGTATAAACAGGGATATCATGGACAGCACCAAGTTCTGCAACAGATTCAAACCAGATATTTTCTTTTGGGTCATCAATATGGGTAAATATTGCCTTAATATCAAAACCATGGTCTATAAGAGCTTTGATACCAACACATCCAATATTATGATAGGCAAGTACAATAGTTTTCATTAATTACTCCTTTAAAGAATCAATTCTTTTATATTATATTTAATTTTGTTTGTGAATTTCTTGAATATGATATCGAGGTCTGCCCCGGACATCATTATAGACCCGCCCCAGATATTCTCCTAAAAGTCCAAGACCTATAAACTGGGCACCAATAAAGATAAAAAGTATTGCAAACAATGTGAACACGCCCTGGGCTGCCCACATGGCACCATAAATAAATCTCAGAACCATGAGCAAAGAGCCAAAACCAATGCCGAATAAAGCAATAATAGCTCCGATAAATGAAAGCATACGCAAAGGAAAAGTGGACATGGAGGTTAAAAGGTCAAATTGAAGAGCAATCAGCCTGAAAAAACTATACTTTGACTCACCCTGCTCCCGGGCTGCATGTTTTACATTAATCTCAGAAGTGCTCCCTGCAAAACTATTAGCTAAAATAGGAATAAAAGTAGACCGCTCATTGCATTTCAACATGATATCAACAACAGACCGTCGATATGCTCTAAGCATACAGCCATAATCATGCATCATTACTCCTGTTGCCTTTTGAACCATTTTATTGACCAATGCCGATGCAAGTCTGCGAAAGATAGAATCCTGACGATTTTCCCGTATTGTACCCACAACATCCACGCCTTTATTCATTTCTTTAACAAGGTTTGGAATTTCTTCAGGCGGGTTCTGAAGGTCAGCGTCCAAAGTAATGACAATTTCACCCCTGGTTTGATCCAAACCTGCAAAAACCGCTGCATGCTGTCCATAATTCCGATTTAAAAGCACGCCTATAATCTCAACATTTTCTTTACAAGCTTTTGAAATCATTTCACGGGATCCATCCCTGCTCCCATCATCAACCAAAACAATTTCAAAACTCATAAGGGTTGCTCTGCATGAATTAAGACATCTATCTATAAGGTCAGGCAAGTTCTCTTTTTCATTATAAACCGGTATAACAATGGAAAGTTCGGGCATGCTCATTTAATAACCTCTTTAATTGTTTCAACAACAGATTCCACATCTTCAATGGTCATATCAAAAAACAATGGAAGCGAGCAGATTCTTTCTGAATTCCACTCTGTATCAGGCAGACTGTTTAAGGGCAATTTAAGCGATTCTCGATAATATTTCTGTGTATGTGCTGCTTTAAAATGTATACCTGTTCCAATATTTCTTTTTTTCAATTCAGCCATAAATTGATTCCTATTAATACCTGCTTTCTCAATATCCAGACGAATAATAAAAAGATGCCAGGCATGGCGCATTGAGTATTGGGGTAAAGCAAGGGGAATGATTTCATCCACATCAGATAAAAGTTTCATATAATGTTCTGCAAGTTGAGTCCGTTTTTCAATAAAGTCATCAAGCCGTTTTAATTGTCCCATGCCAAGAACAGATGCAATATCTGTTAAATTATACTTAAACCCCGGCTCCAATACTTCTGCCTGGGGAGATCTGCCCTGGATATTTCTATCGTGGGCATCAACACCAAGACCGTGAAATTTCAGCCTTTTTATACGTTCAATAAGGTCGCTGTCATCAGAACAAAACATCCCACCCTCACCACATGTTATATTTTTTATGGGATGAAAAGAAAAAATAGATGTACCGCAGGCACCTATCTTTTCTCCCATATATTCTGTTCCAACTGCATGGGCAGCATCTTCAATAAGATGAATATTTTTCTGAAGGGCAAGTTCCCGCAAAGGATTCATATCAACTGCTGCACCGGCAAAATGTACCGGAATAATAAGCCTTGTTTTCTCTGTAATCAAAGGCTCAATGATCTTTTTTGAGACCATCAGGGTATCTATGTCAATATCAGCAAAAACAGGCGTTGCCCCTGCAAGGGTAATAAGATTAATTGTGGAAACCCAGGTCATGGAAGGAGTAATCACCTCATCTCCCGGACCAATATCAAGGGCTTTTAATAAAAGATGCATGCCAGCTGTTGCTGAATATAATGCCACGGCACGACTTGCATTGGAATATTCACAAAAAGCGCGTTCAAACTCAGCTGTTTTGGGTCCTGTTGTGATCCAGCCCGATCTTAAAACTTCTGCAATTGCCTCAATTTCAGGCTCGCTTATGGAAGGTCTTGAAAATGGTAAAAAATTAGACCTCATATCATTCCTTTCTTTATCTCTATCTCTCAAATCATTTTAATCCAATTATATATACACTAATTTGGGAATAATACCACTTTAATATGAAGAAAAGATGAAGAGACAACCATATAATATAATAAATAAAAAACACTATAAAAGATTAATCTTTTGCTTGATTTTGAATCATTTTTTTTATATGGTATTATTACAATTTATCTCCATTACTATTCAATTTTTTTAAATTTAGTAATGAATAAATATTAAGGAAATAAGCTATGGCAAAATTAAGGCAAGGCATATTTAACACAGATACCTTTGACTTAAGGGGAAAACAATCTGTACGTGCGACTTTCAAACTCACAAAAAAAGCAATTGATTCTTTAGGTCTTGTTGCTTTGCATATGGGTATTAAACAAAAATCGCTTTTTGACCATATCATTGAAGATGCATATAGCTTAAAGCAAATTGCAGGACAAATTCATGTCAAAAAATTCAAAAACAAAACCCGCGTTCAAAAAACTTATGTCCTGAGCAGAAAAACCATAGAAATCCTTGAGGCAATATCTGGTACACATGATTTACCCAGGGATGCACTTGTGGAATATTCCATTATGCAACTGGAATCTGTTATCCTTACTGAAAAAGAAAATCATAAAAAAAGAAAAATGCTTTTTGATGAAGTTAATGAACATTTTGAAAAAGGAAAGGAAATCTTTGCAAAATCACTTGAACACTTAGGGGAAAACGACCCTTTTTGTCAAAAATTTGAAAAAGCACTGCTTTCCTATAATAAAGGGAAAAAGGACATAGAGTGTTTTCTGGACAGGAGTAAGCCATTAGAAGATTTTTAAAAAATTTTATTACTAATATAGGAGGGAAAAACCTTGACAGCAGTCACACAGATAAAGGTTACTGATCTTACAAAAAATTATAATGATTTTTGTGCTGTAGATAAAATAAATTTTAAAGTTAAAAAAGGGGAAATCCTTGGTCTACTTGGTCCAAACGGAGCCGGCAAAACCACAACCCTTAGAATGGTGACCGGATTTTTCGAACCAAGTGAAGGTGAGATAACCATTAAGAATCTTAAAATGCCTGACCACACATTAGAGATCAAAAAACTTATTGGGTATTTACCGGAATCCGCCCCTCTTTATCATAATATGCTTGTATTTGACTACCTTGTTTATATTGCCAAAATTAAAGGCATTAAAAAAGACAACATTCTTGGCAGGCTGAAAGAATTAAGCGCTTTATGCGGATTATCTGAAATCATGCACAAACCTATTTCAGACCTTTCAAAAGGTTTGAACCAGCGGGTAGGTCTTGCCCATGCAATGATTTCCGATCCTGAAATTCTTATTTTAGATGAGCCCACATCTGGTCTTGATCCAAACCAGATTGTTGAGATAAGAAAAATCATAAAAACCATTGGCAAAGAAAAAACTATTATACTTTCAACACATATATTAAGTGAAGCAGAAGCGACCTGCGATAGAATCCTGATTATTGATAAAGGAAAAATTGTTGCAGATGATACTTCAGAAAATCTAAAACAAAATGTACAATCTGATTCATTTATCACCCTCTCACTTTATGAAGCCAATGAAAAAGAAGCTTTAGAACTCATTCAATCAATAGATCAGAATATAAAAGTCACAATAAAAGATTCTTCTGATAAAAATGCTCTCTCTTTTAAAATAAATATTTCCAAAACAAATGACCCAATGAGAAAAATCTATTTAAAAATCAAAGAAACTGACTGGATAATCAGTGAATTTAAAAAAGAAGACCAATCATTGGAAAACATTTTTCATAAACTAACTACTGAGGATTAATACAGACAGATATTGACACCAGGAGGATTTAAATTAAAATGACACAAATCAAACATATAGCAATAAAAGAATTTAAAGATTTTTTCACATCACCTATTGCATATATTGTAATCTCAATATTTTTAGTTGTAACAGGATGGTTCTTTTTCTCAACATTCTTTTTATATAATAAAACAAGTATGAGGGATTTTTTCCTTTTGCTGCCAACAGTTTTTTCATTTATTATCCCTGCCATTACAATGAGACTATTCTCAGAGGAAATGAATGTGGGTTCCTATGAAATACTTCTCACAATGCCGGTATCCTTTACTGACATCGCAATTGGAAAATTTTTAGGTGCTACGTTATTTGTAATGGCAATGATGGTACCAACTTTTTTCTACCCTGTTTCAATCTCTTTTTTAGGTGATCTTGATTTAGGTCCAATTATCGGCGGATATCTTGGGACAATACTTTTAGGAGGAGCATATTGTGCAATCGGGCTTTTTGCTTCATCCCTTACAAGGAATCAAATAGTTGCTTTTATTATTGGTGCGGCAATTTGCTTTGCATTGACAATTATGGACAGATTGCTTTTCTTTGTACCGGGTGCATTAACCTCCATTGTAGAATATCTGGGGGCAAATTCCCATTTTGCCAACATCTCAAAGGGAGTAATTGATTCAAGGGATATTATATATTTTGCAAGCGTAATATTTTTATCCATTTTCGGGACATATCTTGTGATGAAAAAAAAGAATTAAGGGGAAAAAATGAACTCACTGAAAAAAAAAGAAAAATATTTCAAATTTTTAATATACTTATGTGTAATTATTTTAATTAATATCGTTGGGATTACTCTGTTTTTTAAAATAGATCTCACAAAAGATAATAAATATTCACTTTCCAATGCAAGTAAAAAAGTTGTTTCAACCTTATCTGAGCCTTTAACAATTAAAGTATTTTTCACAAAAAACCTTCCTGCTCCACATAACAATACTGAAAGATACCTCCATGATATTCTTGAAGAGTATAGTGCTGCAGGGAAAAAATTGTTTAATTATACATTCTACGATGTTACATCGGAAAAAGCAGGCATTGCAAAGGCAAATAAAAATCAGGAACTTGCCAATGACTATGGAATAACACCCGTGGAAATCAGAACAATTGAAAATGATGAGCTTAAATTTAAAAAGGCTTACATGGGTCTTGTAATAATCCATGGTGATATGCTGGAAACTCTTCCTGCCATTACCACGACACATGGTCTTGAATATAAGCTTACAACAGCAATTCAAAAACTCAATAACAAGGTAAGCAGACTTTCAAGTTTAAAAGATAAAATTAAAGTCAAACTCTTTTTATCTTCTTCCCTTAATATTGTTGGTCCGTATATTGGGTTAAATAATCTTTCAGAGCTGAAAGATAGTATTGAAAAAACTATTAACAAATTAAATGAAGAACATCTTAACAAAATCGATTTTCAATATATTGATCCCACAAAAGACAAAAAGATCAGTAAATTATTTGAAAACTATAACCTTATGCACCTCAGATGGCCCGCAATCTCACAAAAAAACATTAAAAAGGGAAAGGGGTCAGCAGGCATTGTAATTGAGTTTAAGGATAAAACAGAAAGTTTCCCAATTATTTCAAGCATTAATCTGCCAATAATAGGAACCCAATACCAGATTGTTCCTGAAAAACGAATCTCGAAAAATGTCTCCTCCATAATTGAAACAATGATCGGGATAAATCAGGAGATAGGATATCTTTCAGGGCATGGTTCTCCCTCATTAATGCCTGATAGACTTGCAATGATGCAGGGACGACCGCAAAATTCCCTTAATATTTTTAATCAACTTCTTTCAAAAAGGTATTCAATCAACACCATTGATTTACAAACCAATGATATCCCGGAGGGTTTAAAATCACTTATCATTGCAGGTCCTGTAACAAAATTTTCTGATTATGAACTTTTTAAAATTGATCAGGCATTAATGAAAGGGACAAATATTGCTTTTTTTGTTGATGCTATTGAAGAAAAAATACCGCAGCAACAGGGGATGTACGGGGCACAACCACAATACAAGCCAATCAATACTGGTCTTGAAAAACTTCTTGCACATTATGGAATAAAATCAGAAAAAGCATATGTTTTGGATGAAGCTTGCTATAATCAGGCATTACCCCAGGAACGTGGAGGCGGCGAGCAAAAAATTTATTTTATTCCAATAATAAATAAGGAACACATTAATAATTCACCTGCATATATGAAAAATATCAGAGGGCTTGCCACCATGAGAATGTCCCCTGTTGAAATTATCAAAGAAAATATTGATAATGAAAAAATTAAAATATCCAGACTTTTTTCATCGTCAGATAAATCGTGGCTCATGAAAGACAGGATTATGCTGAACCCTGTATTGATATCACCCCCGGCATCTGAAGAAAAAATGAAATCTTATCCCCTTGCATTCATGTTAGAAGGCAAATTCACAAGCTTTTTTAAAGATAAAGAAATCCCGGAAAAACAATTGAAAAAAGCCAAAGTAGGCGAAGAAGACATAAATGAAAAGGGCAATAAGCCCAAACTTAAAGGTCTTTCAGTAAGCAATAATATAATTAAGCAAGGGAAAAATGCAAAAATATTTGTAGTAGGGTCTTCTGCAATATTGTCAAACCAATTGCTTGATAAAGATGGCAGCTCCACAAATTCAACACTGGTCTTAAATATAATTGATCATTTGAATGACCATGATGATATTGCTTCCATGAGGAGTAAGCACCAGGGGTTCAACCCTCTCGTTAAAACAACCCTGTTTTTCAGAAACATGATCAAATCGCTTAATATTGGTGTTTTGCCATGCCTGGTTATTTTATTTGGGTTTATAGTTTTACTCAAACGGTCTCTAAGAAAGAAAAAAATTAAACTTCTCTTCGTAAAACAATAAGTTATAAGGATTTAAACCAATGAAAAAAGAATATTTTTTACTCATATTAGTTATAGTCAGCCTTGGTGCCTATCTTTTTTTTCATAGTAATAATAAAGACAACTATGTACTGCCGCAAATAAATCAAATTGATAAAACCCAGGTTAAAGCCATTGAGATAATAAAGCCTTTGAAAACTATTGATTGTTTCAGAGATAATGATCAATGGGTTGTAACTTCAAACAAGTTTCCAGGTGATGTAGATACAATTCAAGAAATGATTGCTGCAATTGCGAATCTGAAGGTCACTACTCTTATCTCAGAAAACCCGGATTTAAAGAGATACAATCTTGATAAAAATAAAGCAATCAAAATAATAGCCAAGGGTAAACATGGTATTTTAAGAGAATTTAATATTGGGAAAACCGCCCCTACCCAAAGGCATACTTTTGTTACTCTTGATAAAAGTAAAATGGTGTTTTATGCTCCTGGAAATTTAAACCGATTATTTGATAAATCGATTGACAATATAAGAGATAAAGCAATCCAGAAATTTGATAAAAACAATATAGAAACCCTGGAAATAAAAAAAGGTAAAATAAAAAGAATCTTTTCAAAACAGGTAACTTCAGTTAAAACCGATAAAAAACCTTTAAAAGAAAAAACGCAATGGCAATCTATTGATAACAAAAAAATTGATCCGGCAGCCATTACAAGTATTCTTGATACTCTTTCTGACTTGCGATGCTCAACTTATATTGAGAATCAAACAAAAAAAGATTTTAAAGCCACACCTTCTTTTATAACAATTATTTTAAAAGAAAAAAAAGATTCAAATAAGATATATAAACTTAATATTTTTCCTAAAACAAAGCAAAATATATATGCAGGTATTTCATCACAAAACAAATATGTATTTGCCTTGGAAGGCTATATTGTTGATAATATTATTTCAAATACTGATAAATTACTGAATATTAAAAAAGGGAAAAAATAACAGGTAGTGATAATATCAATATTGTAAAATATGATCAAAATTTAGTAAATTGCACCTGTCACATCTCCTGCAATAAGGATTGCTGAATTTCAAACAGCAATTCTCGGTCAATATATATGAA
>CAZTEM010000101.1:0-10698 GCA_964612755.1 uncultured Desulfobacterales bacterium
ACCGAGAATTGCTGAATAAATAAAATTAAGCTTGACATTCCTACAGATTAAGGTATATCTGTTAAATTATATTTAAATTAAAGGTTTTAAAAAATGCTTAACAGAAATTTTATTAATATTTTACTCGTCCTCATAATTATTGTGGAGGTCCTCAGCACCTCCATTAAACGGGGCACGTAGTGGCATAAGACCTTAACTAATCTTCAAAAGCCGTTATCAGCCCCAAAAGGGCAGATAACGGCTTTTTTTGTTTTTGGGAGAAAATAAATGAGAAGTGATACAGCAAAAAAAGGAATTAACAGGGCACCTCACAGAAGCTTAATGAAAGCAATAGGCTTTACTGACACAGAGATTGAAAAGCCTCTTATAGGAATTGCAAACTCTGCAAATGAGCTTATTCCGGGGCATATGCATTTAGACAAAATAGTAGAAGCTGTCAAAGCAGGAATTAATATGGCTGGCGGAACCCCCATGTCTTTTTCCACAATAGGAGTATGCGATGGGATTGCCATGAACCACAAAGGAATGCATTATTCTCTGGCAAGCCGTGAGCTGATTGCAGATTCAATTGAAGTTGTAGCAACTGCACACCCTTTTGATGCAATTGTCATGGTTCCAAATTGTGATAAAATAGTACCGGGCATGCTCATGGCAGCAGCAAGGCTTAATATCCCGGCAA
Source organism: uncultured Desulfobacterales bacterium (assembly GCA_964612755.1). GTDB lineage: Bacteria > Desulfobacterota > Desulfobacteria > Desulfobacterales > Desulfobacteraceae > JAIOSM01. The sequence goes on from CAZTEM010000101.1 coordinate 680, forward strand.
TATTTATCAGCGGCGGTCCCATGCTTGCAGGAAGGCATCCTGATGATCATAACAAAAAAATCGATCTTGTAAGTGTTTTTGAAGCTGTAGGGGCTGTCAACTCAGGCAAACTTTCCAAAGACAAACTAAAAGAAATTGAAGATGCTGCCTGCCCGTCTTGCGGCTCATGCGCAGGAATGTTTACAGCTAACTCCATGAATTGCCTGACAGAAGCCATTGGAATGGGTTTACCGGGAAACGGCACAATCCCTGGTCCCATGTCCCAGAGGATAAGGCTTGCAAAACATGCAGGCATGCAGATTATGGAATTATTTAAACTAAACATTACCCCTGATAAAATCATGACATCTGATGCTTTTAAAAATGCATTAGCAGTTGATATGGCTCTTGGCTGCTCCACAAACACTGTTCTTCATCTTAAAGCCGTTGCAAGTGAAGCCAATGTTGATATTGACCTTGCATTGATAAATGAAATAAGCAACAAAACACCTCACCTTTGTGCTTTAAGCCCTGCAGGAGAGCACAGGATTGAAGATTTAAACAGAGCCGGAGGAATAAGTGCTGTTTTAAAAGAATTAAATGACAACGGACTTATCAATAAAGAATGCCTGACTGTCACATCAAAAACTATTGGACAAAATCTTGATAATATCAGGACATTGGACAATAGCGTTATTCGACCGTTTAACGACCCATACCATACAAAAGGCGGACTTGCTGTGCTTTTTGGTAATCTTGCAAAAGATGGCTGTGTTGTCAAACAGTCGGCTGTAGTCGATAAAATGTTAAAGCACAAGGGTCCTGCAAGGGTATTTAACTCAGAAGAAGAGGCAACTGAGGCTATAATGACCAGTAAAATCCAAAAGGGTGACATAATTGTAATACGCTATGAAGGACCTGCAGGCGGTCCTGGAATGAGAGAAATGCTGACCCCCACCTCGGCAATAGCCGGCATGGGGCTGGACGACAGCGTTGCCTTGATAACAGATGGAAGATTTTCCGGAGGTACCAAAGGAGCATCCATTGGTCACATATCTCCGGAAGCAAGTGAAAAAGGCTTGATTGCCATTGTTAAGGAAAATGATGAAATCATCATCAATATACCTGACAAAACAATTGAACTCAAAATTTCAGACAATGAAATTAAAAAAAGATTTAAAAAATATATAAAACCTGAGCCAAAAATAAAACATGGCTATCTTGCACGGTATGCAAACCAGGTTACTTCAGCTGCAAATGGCGCAATATTTAAAAAACAAGGAGAGTATTAAATGGAACTTAATGGTGCTGAAATACTTATCAAAATGATAAAAGACCAGGGAGTTGATACTATTTTCGGATATCCGGGTGGTGCTGTAATTGATATCTATAACGAGCTTAACAAGCATTCTGATTTAAGGCATATCCTTGTACGCCACGAGCAGGGAGCAATTCATGCAGCTGATGCCTATGCCAGAGCAAAATCAACAACCGGAGTTGCCCTTGTAACGTCAGGACCAGGCGCTACCAATGCTGTCACAGGTATTGCTTCGGCACATTCAGATTCCATACCTCTTGTGGTATTTACAGGTCAGGTACCAACTGCCCTTATCGGGAATGATGCTTTCCAGGAAGTTGATATTGTCGGAATAACCCGACCCTGTACAAAACATAATTATCTTGTTAAAGATGTCCGAGATCTTGCAAAAACCATAAAAGAAGCATTCCATATTGCAAAATCCGGAAGACCAGGTCCTGTTCTTGTGGATCTTCCAAAAGATGTGCAGCAGGCAAAAATTGAATTTGTTGATCCTGATCTATCGCTGAATTCTTATAAACCAACCTATAAACCAAATAAAAAACAGATAGCAAAAGCTGTTGATTTGCTGGTAAAAGCAAAAAAACCTCTTATCTTTGCAGGAGGCGGTGTGATTTTATCTAAGGCTTCCAATGAAGTAACTGAGCTTGCAAAAATGGCAAATATTCCTGTTACAGCGTCACTCATGGGACTTGGCTGTTTCCCGGGCACTGACGATCTATGGCTTGGAATGCCGGGGATGCACGGGACATTCAGGGCAAACATGAGCATGGGCGACTGCGATCTTATGATTGCAGTCGGAGTAAGGTTTGATGACCGAGTAACAGGAAGCATCGAGCATTTTGCACCCAATGCCAAGATCATACAAATAGATATTGATCCCACATCAATCCATAAGAATGTTAAAGTAATATGTCCAATAGTTGGTGATTGTAAAACAAGCCTTTCAATGTTTATTGAAACACTCAAAAAAGAACAAAAAGAAAAGCCTGCAAATACTGAATGGCTTGATACAATAGATAAATGGAAATCCACAATACCTTTAAAATATGACCAGGGAAAAGACATTATAAAGCCTCAATATGTGGTTGAAAAACTAAATGAAATAACAAAAGGCGAGGCCATAATCACTACAGAAGTCGGTCAAAACCAAATGTGGGCAGCCCAGTTCTATGATTTTACAAAACCCAATCATTTTATTACATCAGGAGGGCTTGGAGTTATGGGGTTTGGACTCCCTGCTGCCATTGGCGCTAAAGCTGCCTGCCCTGACAAAATGGTTATTGACATTGCAGGAGATGGAAGTATCCAGATGAATATTCAAGAACTTATGACTGCAATTGAAGCAAAACTCCCTGTAAAAGTCGTAATTTTAAATAATGGTTATCTTGGCATGGTAAGGCAGTGGCAGGAACTATTCTATGATAAAGTCTATGCTTCAACCGGAATGAGTCATGCTCCTGATTTTGTAAAACTTGCCGAAGCTTATGGTGCAAAAGGCATGAGATGTGCTGACCCTCAACAGGTTGAAAAAACATTATCTGAAGGGCTTAATCATGATGGACTTGTTATCATGGATTTTATTGTTGAAAAAGAAGAATCTGTATATCCAATGGTTCCGGCAGGCAAAGCAATAACAGAAATGCTGCTGGTCTGATAATTATTAATATTAGGATAAATTAAAATAAGGATTTAATTATGAGCTCCACCAATTATTTGCTTTCAATTCTTGTAGACAATGAACCCGGGGTCCTTTCAAGAATATCAGGACTTTTTTCAGGACGGGGATTTAACATTGAAAGTTTAAGTGTTGCAGCAACAAATAATCCGGAAGTTTCAAGGATTACAATGGTTACAAGCTGTGAACCCCAGATCATAGAACAAATAAAAAAACAATTGAACAAATTGATCAATGTAATAACTATCAATGATCTAACAGAAAAAAGGTTTATTCAAAGACAATTATCCCTTGTCAAGGTAAATGCTCAACCTGATAAAAGAGCTGAGATATTAAGGATTGTAGATATATTCAGATGTAAGATAATCGATGTGGGAATAGAACATTATGCAATTGAAGTATCAGGTAACATGGAAAAATTAGAAGCATTTCTAAATCTTATGAAACCAATGGGAATCATTGAAATTGCAAGCACAGGTTCAATCGCTCTTGCAAGAACAAATGGAAAATAAAAAACCATGATAAATAAAAATTATAAAGGAGAAAACAATGTCAAAAATTGATTTTGGTGGTGTAAAGGAAACTATTATTACAAAAGACGAATTCAGTATCAAAAAAGCAAAACAGGTTTTAAAAGATGATGTGATTGCAGTAATCGGATATGGTGTCCAGGCTCCTGCGCAATCTAAAAATATGCTGGATAATGGTTTTGAAGTCATTATCGGTCATGATCCCAAGAGACCGGGGTGGGAAAAAGCCATTAAGGATGGCTGGGTGCCGGGCAAAACTTTGTTTCCCATGGAAGAAGCTGCTCAAAAAGGAACTATTATTCAATATCTTGTATCTGATGCTGCCCAGAAAGCTTTATGGCCAATCATAAAAAAGAATCTTAACAAAGGAGATGCTCTTTATTTTTCCCATGGGTTCTCAATTGTTTATAAAGACCAGACAGGAATTATTCCTCCTGAGGACATAGATGTCATACTCGCAGCTCCCAAAGGCTCAGGCACAAGTGTTCGTGCAAACTTTCTTGCAGGAGATGGTATAAACTCAAGCTATGCAGTGTTCCAGGATTTTACAGGAAAAGCAGAAGAAAGAGCACTTGCCATTGGCATTGCAATAGGTTCAGGCTATCTTTTCCCAACCACATTTGAAAAAGAAGTCCACTCTGACCTGACCGGAGAAAGAGGAGTCCTGATGGGTGCTCTTGCCGGCATAATGGAAGCTCAATATGAAACATTAAGGGCAAACAACCACTCTCCTTCTGAAGCATTTAATGAAACCGTTGAAGAATTAACCCAGAGTCTCATAAGACTTGTTGACCAGAATGGTATGGACTGGATGTATGCAAATTGCAGTACAACTGCTCAAAGAGGTGCCCTTGACTGGAAACCAAAATTTAAAGAAGCAACACTTCCGGTTTTTAAAGAATTATATGAATCAGTTGTTTCCGGAAATGAAACTGCAATAACACTTAAGGCAAACAGTGCACCTGATTATAAGGAAAAACTTGCAGCAGAGCTTAAAGAAATTCATGATTCTGAGATGTGGAGTGCAGGAAGAGCAGTAAGAAAGCTTAGACCTTCAAACAGGTAATTTAAGTAAATAATAGGGGAAAAATGGAAAAAGCACTTTTATATGACACTACTCTACGGGATGGGATGCAGGGTGAAAATATATTTTTCTCGCCTGAAGATAAAATTAAAATTGCAAAAAAACTTGATGATATTGGAATTCACTATATTGAAGGCGGGTGGCCAGGTTCCAACCCGGGAGCAGAAGCCTTTTTTAAACTTGCCCGGGACATTAAGTTTAAAAATGCAAAAATTGCAGCTTTTGGTTCCACACGACACCCTTCTAAAAATGTTGAAACAGATGCCAACCTGCAGGCGCTTCTCAAATCCGAAGCACCTGTTGTAACAATATTTGGCAAATCCTGGGATCTCCATGTTGAACAGATAATGAACAATGCTAAGGAAAACAACCTTGCAATGATCACTCAAAGTGTTGAATATCTGCATCAACATGGTCGTGAAGTTATCTATGATGCTGAACATTTTTATGACGGGTACAAGGACAATCCCGAATATGCCTTACAGACATTAGAAGCTGCAGTCAAAGGTAATACTCAGACCCTTGTATTATGTGATACAAATGGTGGGACCATGCCTTCTGAAATTGCAAAAATCACCGGGGATGTTACAAGACATTTAAAAAAATCATTACAATCTGATTTTGATAAAATCACTCTTGGTATACATGCACACAATGATTGTGCCATGGCTGTTGCAAACTCTGTTGCAGCAATAGAACAGGGGGTTATGATGGTTCAGGGAACAATTAACGGATATGGTGAAAGGTGTGGCAATACTGATCTTACATCAATAATCCCAATCCTTGGTCTTAAACTTGGAATAAATTGCATGGATGAGAAAAATCTAAAAAAACTTTTAAGCCTTTCCCGTTTTATCAGTGAAGCTGCCAATATTCCTCCCCTTTGTAATCGACCCTTTGTGGGTAAAAGTGCTTTTGCCCACAAAGGCGGAATTCATGTAAGTGCTGTGAACAAAATTGCAAGGGCATATGAACATATGGATCCTGAGCTTGTGGGCAACCACCGTCGAGTGCTTGTTTCTGAACAATCAGGCAGAAGTAATATTGAATATAAGGCTAAAGAGCTTGGTGTTGATCTTAAAAATGATAAAAAAAATGGTATTAACATAGTCTCTAACATAAAAGAGCTTGAAAACTATGGTTATGAATTTGATATAGCAGACGGTTCCCTTAAACTTCTAATGGAAAAACTAACTGGTCAGTTCAAACCCAGATTTGAGCTTGAATCTTTCAGGGTTTCCGTGGAAAAAGATATGGAACGCCCATGTTATTCCCATGCCATGATAAAAATAAAAGTTGGAGATAAAAGCGAAATAACATCTGCTGAAGGTGATGGTCCTGTAAGTGCCCTTGATAATGCATTAAGAAAGGCTCTTTCCTATATTTATCCTGAATTAAATAATATGCGCCTTGTTGACTTTAAAGTCCGCGTAATTGATGGTGTGGACGGGACAAAAGCCAGAGTACGGGTTTTAATTGAGTCAAGAGATGAAAATAGTGTTTTCACAACCGTGGGTGTATCTGAAGATATTATTGAAGCGAGCTGGCAGGCTCTTGCAGATAGTTTCCAATATAAATTATCCATGAATCTTTAATGGATATTGAATAAAAACTAAAGTTTAATCATTATTAAAATTTTTAAAAGGAATAAAATGTCACAAACAAATATAACAAATAAGGATAATCAAATAATCATATTTGATACTACCTTAAGAGATGGTGAACAATCCCCCGGGGCAAGCATGAATAAAGCTGAAAAATTGCGTATTGCAACCCAGCTTGAAAAACTTGGTGTAGATGTAATTGAAGCAGGGTTCCCAGCAGCTTCTGAAGATGACTTTCTTGCAGTTAAAATGATTGCTGAAACCCTTAAAAACACGCAGGTAGCATCTCTTTGCAGGACTGCTGAAGCTGATATTAATCGAGGATGGGAAGCTGTCAAAAATGCTGTTCATCCCAGAATACATACTTTTCTTGCCACTTCTGATTTACATATGGAATATAAATTAAAAATGACAAGGGAACAGGTTCTTGCCCAGACCATTAAATCCGTACGCCAGGCTGCTTCATTCACCGATAATGTTGAATTCTCAGCCGAAGACGGATCCCGCAGTGACCCTGATTTTCTGTGTAAAGTATTTGAGGCTGCCATTGATGCAGGTGCAACAACAATCAACCTGCCGGATACTGTAGGGTATGCGATCCCTGCAGAATATTCAGAACTTGTAACATATGTTATGAAAAATACTCCAAATATGGACAAAGCAATATTAAGCGTCCATTGTCATAATGATCTGGGGCTTGCCACATCCAATACTCTTGCTGCCATAACAGCCGGAGCAAGGCAGGTCGAGGTAACAATTAACGGTATTGGAGAAAGAGCAGGAAATACATCCCTGGAAGAAATTGCCATGACCCTTTCCACAAGACCAAATTTTTTCCCCCAGACATGCTCAATAGATACAACAAAAATATATCCCACAAGCAAGCTTGTATCCATGATCACAGGTATTATAATTCAACCAAATCGTGCCATTGTAGGAGCCAATGCTTTTGCCCATGAAGCAGGTATTCATCAGGACGGGATTTTAAAAAACCCCATGACCTATGAAATCATGAAACCCGAGACCATTGGTTTAAATAAAAATAATCTGGTTCTGGGCAAGCATTCAGGTAAACATGCCCTTAAAAACCATATTGAAGGCATGGGATATACCTTGAGTGAGGATGAACTTAAAACAGTGTTCAAAAAATTTAAAGCCCTTGCTGATAAGAAAAAAACAATTATGGATGAAGATATTGAAGCCCTTGTTAACGAAGGTGTTTTAAGAGAAGCTGAAGTATTCAGTCTTGAATACATCAATGTTGTTTGCGGAAACACTATTTATCCCACTGCAAGTCTTGAAATCAATATCAATGACAGACCTGTAAAAGGTGCTAAAGACGGCAATGGTCCCATAGATGCAGTCTTTAATGCTATTTCAGAGATTACAGGAACAAAATCAGAACTTTTAAGATTCTCAATCAGTGCCCTGACAAGTGGAACTGATGCCCAGGGTGAAGTTACTGTAAGGCTTTCCGAGGATGGAATTATAGCATTGGGCAGAGGTGCTGATCCTGATATAATAACTGCAAGTGCTCTTGCTTATATTAATGGCTTAAACAGGCTGGAATACTTAAAGGAACACCCTGTTATTAAAATGGAAACCATATAGGCATAACAAAACTTGAATAATGGAGCCGGTTTAAACTCCGGCTCTATCCTTTTTCTTTTTTTGCAAATAATTTATTAATACTCTCTACATAGTCTTTATTCTGACAGGGTTTTGAAAGATGATCAAGGTTGGGGTCTTTGCTTCTCAAATCTTCAATTGACTCTAAAAATTCAATATTTCCCGAAACAAAAAGTATTGGTACCTCTTTATCTGTCTCTCGTATTTTATTATACACATCCATACCATTCATACCTCCCGGGAGAAGGTAATCAAGGCTGATAAAATCATATTTCTTTTCTTTAAACATTTTTATGGCAATATGTCCTGTACCTGCTATATCAACATCATGGTTAAAGGGATCCTTGGACAGCACCCTTGACTGGACATCTGATATTGCTTTTTCATCTTCCACAAGCAGAATAGTTTTTTCTTTATAGATTATTGTTTTTCTAACCTCTTTAATTTCTTTTCCTGTTAATTCTTTTTTGATCAAAGGGAATGCCATGGTAAACTTTGTGCCTTTACCAACTTCGCTTTCAAATACAATTTCTCCCTTGTGCTTTTCAATATAATTTTTCACATTTGCCATACCATATCCGGTTCCCTTAATATTGTCAGCATATGACTGGCTTACATCTTTACCACCTTTTAAAGTAAAAGACGGAGTGTAAATATCACTATAATGTTCCCTTGGTATACCACAGCCATTATCTTGTACATCAATACAGATTTTGCTTTCAAAATAATATGTTCTCAAGGTAAGTTTAGGGAATTTTATTTTGCTCACGGCATGACTTGAGTTCTGAATAATATTTACAAGCACATGCTCAATCATACCTGGATCTGCTATCAATGTAGGTATGGACGTTTTATACTCTTTTACAATCTCAATACCTTCTAAGTCGCGTTCCAATAAATTCAAAACAAGGTCAATTTTTTTATTTATATTAATTGTTTCCTGTCTTGGCTCCTGATTTCTTGCAAAGGCAACAAGGTTCTGGGTAAGGCTTTTTCCTCGCAGACTTTGTTCAATGATTAATTGAAGGCTTTTAATTACTTTTTTATCTTCACATTGTAAAAGTGAGAGTTGAGCCCTGCCCAATATTGCACCAAGTATATTATTAAAATCATGGGCAAGCTTGCCTGCAATCTGACCTACCAATGCTTTTTTTTCCTGTTCTGCAGCACGCTTTTTAGCAATTTTTCTTTCTTTTTCGGCAAGTTCCCGCATGGTTACGTCCCTTGCAGAGCCGGAAATAAAAGGTTGTTTCCCATTACCTTCATCAACCAGTATATTTTTATATTCCACAAATAAAATTTTACCTTTTGACGAGCGGATTTGAAATTTCCCTTCATCTTTCTTATTTATAACAATTTCCTTTAAAGACTTTTCAAAGCCGGCAATGAGTTTTTGCGGCATTATATTTCTTACATCCACGCCCTTTAATATATCATGGGGATAATCTATCTCATTTTTAAAAGTTTCATTCACTTCAATAAAAAACCCATTCAAATCATAGGAATAAAGGAAATCAGAGACATTATTAAATAAATCATAAAATTTTTGTTCAGATCTTTTTTTCTCTATTAATAATTCAGCATGATCCAAACTTTTTTCAATGGAATGTATTAACACAGAATGATCTGTAACAGGCTTGGTCAAAAAATCCCATGCTCCGATTTTCATTGCCTCAATAGCTGTTTTGATACTATTGACTCCAGATACAACAATAAGAGGAACTTCAGGCGCCTTTTTATGGATATATCTGATCACCTCATATCCATCGACTTTAGGCATGCGCAGGTCAACAAGGACAAGATCAGGGCAATTTTTTTCAAATAAGTCTATACCTTCACGCCCATTTTCAGCAGTTAATGTTTTATAAAAATTATCCTCAAGGTGCATGGAAATACTTTTACGAATTGATATATCATCATCAATAATAAGGATGGTTTTATTTACAGCCCTGGCGCGTCTTTGAAATTCCATAATTCTAATAATTCCTTTTTTGATGTGAATATATTTTCAACTTGTGTCTTGACTTTAAAAAAACTTACCAAAAATGTCAATGGCTGTTATCTATTTCCTTTTGTTTATCCAGACAATCCAATCTTCATGCAAAAAGACATGGGCTATTTATCACAGTAATTCTCGGTCAATATATATAAACAAAGCAGATACCCGCTTCAAAAGTCTTACCTGTATATGAACAAG
>CAZTEM010000102.1:0-10688 GCA_964612755.1 uncultured Desulfobacterales bacterium
TGAGCCTGCCACGTTTTTTGGCAGGCGTAGACCCGAGAAGACAGACCATACATTGCCTCTATATAATTGGGCTGGCTTAAGGGCATATAATCAGGTTTTAATTCCTTGTTCATATACAGGTAAGACTTTTGAAGCGGGTATCTGCTCTGTTAATATTTTTTGACCGAGAATTGCTGGTATTTGTTTTAGAAACATTGAAAATATTCAAGGACTCTGGTAACTATAAAATAATCGACTTGTTGAAAAATTGCAGATAGGAGATACAAAATGTATATGCGAGCATGTTTTTTAAAATTTTTTGTTATTTTTGTTATATTGCTTAGTTTTATAATCAGTTCATGTTCAAAACCTCCAGAAAATCAGGAGAAAACTGGTGTTAAGACAGATAAAACAACAACGGTTAAAGTTGAACATAGTGCTGCTAAAACTCCGGAACCTGAAGCCTTGAAACCCTTGCCTGAGCCTCCTGTAAAGAGCAAACCTGAAAAGAATAAAACTATATCAGGGCTTGCCGATGTGATCAGGATGGAGACCATTGGTTATGCAAAGCATAAAAAAGGTATTGTAAGTTTTAGTCATAAAAGCCATTTCACAGACTATAAACTTGATTGCAGTGAATGCCACCATGATAAAAATGGTGTGCCTTTAAAAGGATTGAATGAGAAAGCCGAGGTACAACCCTGTATTTCATGTCATAAAAAGCCTGGACAGGCACCAAGAAAAATTAATAATAAAAAACTCAGCAAAAAAGAAAAACTTGCATACCATGCAGAAGCACTTCACAAAAATTGTATTACATGCCATAAAGATTTTGATAAAAAGAATCATACAAAAGCTGCGCCTTTCAGTTGCAGCAAATGTCATCTGAAAAGGAAATAATTTATGAAAATAAAAACAATAAACCTTGTTTGTTTTTCTCCAACAGGTACTAGTAAAAAAACCATTGAAAATATTGCAAAGGGCATGGGTGTTAATGATGTTAAACTTATTGACTTAACATTATCGGAAAATACTAAAGATATAAAATTTTCTGATGAGGATTTTGTTATTTTTGGAATGCCTGTTTACGGCGGACGAATTCCTATAACAGGAGTTAAAAGATTAAAAAAACTTACTTCAGAGAATACACTTTCAGCAATTGTAGTTGTTTATGGGAATAGAGCCTATGAAGATGCACTTTTGGAGCTGAAGAATATTGTCATGGAATTAAAATTCAAACCTGTTGCAGGTGGAGCCTTTATAGGCGAGCATTCTTTTTCCAGTACAGAACTCCCCATTGGTCATGGAAGACCTGATCAACAAGATGACCTGGATGCAATATCGTTTGGTGAAAAAATAATGGATAAGATTGGGAAAATTAGAGGGATTGATGATTGTTCAATAATAGAGGTGCCTGGCAACTTTCCTTATAAGGACAAAATGCCACCGTCAAAGGCTGCTCCTTCAACAAACAATGATATATGCACCATGTGTGAGTCTTGTGCCACAGTGTGTCCTGTTAACGCCATACAATATAAAGATGAGGTGATAACTGATAATGATAAATGTATATTATGCTGCGCCTGTGTGAGAATTTGTCCTGATGGGGCAAGGATTTTAGATATTCCACCTTTGCTTGAAAAGATAAAAGCATTATCAGAAAATTGTAAAGATCCCAAGAAAGTTGAAATATTTATTTAGATAACCTGAATATCATCGGGAAAGGCTGCAAGAGGTTTAAGACCATTTTTGGTTACAATATGTGTGTTTTCAATGCCCACAACACCTTTTCCAGGTATTACTATTTTGGGCTCAATTGCTATAACCATATTTTCTTCTATAATTAATTTCTGTCCTCGGGCAATAAAAGGAAACTCATCAAGCTCAAGACCAACACCATGACCTGTGAATTTGATCCTTGGTTTACCTGCACCCATGAAATAATCCTTATACCCTGCATGTTCAGCATGTTCAAGCATTGCAAAATAAATATCTTCACATAAAGTACCGGGCTTTGCCATCTTTCTTGCAAGTTCCTGGTTTTCAAGCATTGTTTCATGGGCTTTTATAAGTTCATCAGAGAGTCTGCCAATGGAAAATATTCGTGTATTATCAATAATGTATCCATCATATCCAAATCCATAATCAATTAATACAGGTTCATGTTTTTTTATTTTTCTAAACCCTGCTCCTTGACCTGATACAGCGCAGGTCCCGGGTCCTCCTGTGGGTGAAGCAAGGTGGCTTGGCAGTGCAGCAGAAGGTCCTGCCATAAAATGACCAAACAAAAGTTCTCCTGTCCACATACGCATTCTAATAAATCCCTGGTGACCTAAAGATCTTGCATATCCTTCAATAAGACCTGCTGCATCTACTTCTCTTACGCCTTCTTTAATATAATCAGATGCTTTTGCCATCATTTTGTCCCATTTTGATGCACAATGGGTCATAAGGTTTATTTCGTAATCTGATTTAACAGCCCTTGTAAGTCTGATTTCAGTTGAGACATCAACAAATTTGGTTTTTAAAAAAAGTTTTTTATATATATTGAACAGGTTTACAGGGAGGACATCAAACTCCATGCCAAGAGTTTCCGGCGATTCAGGGATTTTATAGCCATTTTTTTTCAATGTTTCTTTGATCTGGTCAGGGCTGTTTATTTGAATAATGGGACCAATAGCTGATTCCTGTTCTGCCCTTGAGAAATCTTTAAATACCATAAAAACAGGACAACCTTCAGCAGGGATATAAAGCCATCCCTGCTGAATGGTTCCTGTAAAATAAAAAAGATCTGTCTTATAAAGTATAAGTGCAGCGCTTATTTTTTTTGCCGCAAGTCTTTGCTGGAATTTTTTTATTCTTGCAAAGAGCTCTTGCTTTGGAGTGCTTAATTTAAAACCTGCCATGCCTAGTAATCATAAAATCCTTTTCCGGTTTTTCTTCCAAGCCAGCCAGCTTCAACATATCTTCTTAACAAAGGGCATGGTCTGTATTTTGAATCTTTAAATCCGTCATAAAGGGTTTCTAAAATTGCAAGACAGGTATCAAGACCTATAAGGTCTGCAAGACCTAAGGGTCCCATGGGGTGATTCATTCCAAGTTTCATTACGGTATCTATGTCTTCGACTGTACCGACACTTTGATATAAACAGAATACAGCTTCATTTATCATGGGCATTAGAACACGGTTTGCAATAAAGCCCGGATAATCACTTGCCTGGGCAGGAGTTTTCCCAAATCTTTCACTTAATGCCCAGGTAAAATTAAAAGTTTCATCTGATGTTGCAATACCTCTTATGACTTCCACGAGCTTCATAACAGGTACAGGATTCATAAAATGCATGCCTATAACTTTTCCAGGTCTTTTTGTCTGGGCTGCAATCCTGCCTATGGGAATTGATGAGGTATTGGTTGATAAAATTGTATCTGCCGGGCAGATTTGATCTAAGTCCTGGAACAGCTTAAATTTGAGGTCTTGTCTTTCAACAGCTGCTTCAACAACAAAGTCAACATCTTTCATATCACCTAAATTAGTGGTGGTCGTGATCCTTCCAAGTATTGCAGTGCGTTCATCCTGGGAGATTTTTTCTTTTTTAACCATTCGCTCAAGATTTTTTGTGATGGAGGCAATACCTTTTTCGCAGAATTCATCTTTAATATCACTCATGATAACTTCAAGTCCGCTTGCTGCAGCTACCTGGGCAATTCCGTTTCCCATTTGTCCCGAACCAATCACACCAAATTTATTAATATCCATGATAACTCCTTAAATTGATTGTTTATCTGTTTAAAATCAAAGCCACTGCTTCTCCGCCGCCAAGGCATAAAGATGCAAGCCCTTTTTTTGCAGATCGTTTTTCCATTTCATATAGAAGTGTTGTCAAAACCCTTGCGCCGCTTGCACCTATTGGATGACCTAAGGCAACACTCCCGCCATTAACATTAACTTTTTCCGGGTCAAGCTCAAGCACATTATTAATGCCGACAGAACTTCCGGCAAATGCTTCATTAATTTCAAAAAGATCAATATCTGATATATTGATTCCTTCTTTTTTTAAAACTTTTGGGATTGCATAAATAGGTGCCATGAGTACATATTTCATATCAATGCCATGGGAAGCCTGGGCGCCTATTTTTGCCATAATTTTACATCCAAGTTGTTTTGCCCTTGTTTCACTCATAACCACTACAGCTGATGCACCGTCACTTATTATGGATGCATTGCCTGCTGTCCCTCTTCCGTCTTTTTTAAAGGCAGGTTTCATTGTTGATAATTTTTCAAAACTTGTTTCCATGGGGCATTCATCAGTATCAAATAATATTGGATCGCCCTTGCGTTGGGGGATTTCAACAGGTGTGATTTCATCAACGAATTTTTTTGTTTTAATTGCTTTGTTGGCGCGTCTATATGATTCTGCTGCAAATTTATCCTGGGCTTCTCTTGTAATTTCCCATTTTACAGAACTTAATTCATTTGACATACCCATGTGGAAATCATTTACAATATCCCATAATCCGTCATGAACCATGTGATCCTCAATTTTGCCGGGTCCCATTCTATGTCCCCATCTTGCTTTATCAAGATAATAGGGAGCCATGCTCATATTTTCCATTCCGCCTGCAACCACAATATCTGCATCTCCACATTGGATAGCCTGGGCTGCAAGCATAACAGCCTTTAAAGCAGATCCGCATACTTTATTGATTGTAATGGACTCTGTTTCCCAGGGGAGACCGGCTTTGATTGCAGCCTGTCTGCCAGGGTTTTGTCCGTACCCGCAGGGGAGAACCATGCCCATGATGCATTCATTAATTTCCTTTTTGTCAACACCTGCTCGTTTGATTGCTTCTTTAATCACATGAGCTCCAAGATCTGTTGCTCCAATTGTGCTTAAAGAACCTCCAAAACTCCCAAGGGGAGTACGTGTTGCACTTACTATTACAGCTTTTTCCATGATTTACTCCTAATCCATCCTTATTATATATAAATATAAAATCAAATAGTTATTTTTACATATTCCTTCTATATTTACCACCCACATTATATAAAGCTTGCGTAATATTGCCAAGGGAACATATTTTAACGGTTTCCATTAATTCTTCAAAAATATTTCCGCCTTTGAGGGCAGTTTCCTGAAGTTTTGCCAATGCCTGATCCGATTCGTTTTCATGCTCTTTATTGAATTTGTTTAACCGCGATAATTGCTGGGTTTTTTGCTCATCTGTTGACCGGGCAAGCTCAAGAAAATCTGCAATGGAATTATTGTCTATATTTTCATTTTTAAAAGTGTTAACACCAATTATGGGATACTTTCCTGAATGTTTTAATTGTTCATAATATATTGACTCTTCCTGGATTTTTCCCCGCTGATATCCGGTTTCCATGGCACCCAGGACTCCACCTCGTTCAGTAATTTTATCAAACTCCATTAAAACAGCTTCTTCAACAAGGTCAGTTAACTCATCTACCACAAAACTTCCCTGCAATGTATTTTCATTTTTTGCAAGCCCCCATTCTCTGTTAATGATTAATTGAATTGCCATTGCTCTTCTTACAGATTCTTCAGTAGGGGTTGTGATTGCTTCATCATAGGCATTTGTATGGAGGCTGTTGCAATTGTCATAGACTGCGCATAATGCTTGTAAAGTTGTTCGTATGTCATTAAATTGAATTTCCTGGGCATGTAGTGATCTCCCGGAAGTCTGAATATGATATTTAAGTTTTTGAGATTGTTTGTTTGCTTTGTATAAGTATTTCATGGCAATGGACCAGATACGCCTTGCAACTCTGCCGATTACAGTATATTCAGGGTCCATGCCGTTGGAAAAAAAGAAAGACAGCGATGGTGCAAAAGTATCGATTTCCATTCCTCGGGAAAGATAATATTCTACATAGGTAAATCCATTGGCAAGGGTTAAGGCAAGTTGGGTAATGGGGTTTGCCCCTGCTTCTGCAATATGATATCCGGAAATTGAGACAGAATAAAAATTTCTTACATGATTATTATTAAAATATTGCTGAATATCACCCATCATTTTTAAGGCAAAATCAATGGAAAAGATGCAGGTGTTCTGCCCTTGATCCTCTTTCAGGATGTCAGCCTGAATAGTGCCCCTCACAGTAGATAAGGCATTTTGCTTTATTTCCTGGATTTCTTTTTTTGAAGGTTCTTTTTTTTGTTTTTCTTTAAATTCCTGTATCTGCTGGTCAATGGCTGTGTTCATAAACATTGCAAGCATAATTGGAGCAGGACCATTAATTGTCATTGAGACTGACGTGTTTGGGGCACAAAGGTTAAAACCGCTATATAAGAGTTTTACATCTTCCAATGTACAGATTGAAACACCTGAATTACCTATTTTCCCAAAAATATCAGGTCGCTTATCAGGGTCTCTTCCATAAAGGGTGACTGAATCAAAGGCAGTTGAGAGACGTTTTGCAGGGTAATTTTCAGAAAGGAGTTTAAATCTTTTATTAGTGTCAGCCGGACCTCCTTCGCCTGCAAACATGCGCGTGGGGTCCTCATCGGCACGTTTTAGGGGAAAACCTCCTGCAGTATAAGGAAAGTTGCCTGCAACATTTTCTTTGCGCATCCATTGATAATATTCACCAGGATCTTTAAATTTGGGAATGGCAACCTTAGGGATTTTTGATCCTGAAAGAGATCTTGTAAAAAGCGGGATTTTTAACTCTTTGCCACGCACATTATATATTAGATCATCAGCCGAATAAATGTCGTCAAGGTTTTTAAACTCTTCTAAAATTTGTTCAGTTTCCTTATCAATTTTATTTTCGGAACTTTGAATCAATTGTTTCATGACTTTTAATATATCTGAAATATCAGTCTGATTTGATTTTTCAAGGAGTTCTTTTGTTCCTTGAATATGCCAGCGTTCCCTTACGGCTTCGGATTGTTGAGAGGTTTTTTTATGGTAGTCTCGTATGGTATTTGATATCTCAGATAAATATCTTGATCTGTCTCCTGGAATAATAATGGTTTTTGAACTTGAGTGTTTTATGTCTATCCGGGGCAGTGAACTCTCAAGTTTAATATTTTTTTTCTTTTTAATTAAATTCAAAATTTCATGGTAAAATGCGGTAACTCCGTCATCATTAAATTTTGATGCAATTGTTCCAAAAACAGGTAGCTCATCTAAAGGTGTTTCCCATGCCTTGCGATTTCTCTGCATTTGTTTTCGAACATCTCTTAAAGCATCTTCGCTACCGTTTTTTTCAAATTTATTGATTACTACAATGTCTGCATAATCAAGCATATCTATTTTTTCAAGCTGTGAAGGTGCCCCGTATTCAGCAGTCATAACATATATTGGAATATCAACAAGATCTACAATCCTTGAATCCCCCTGACCAATTCCAGCTGTCTCTGCTATTACAATATCGTAGCCTGCAGCTTTTACTATTTCAATTGCCTCGGGCAGGCTTTCGGGCAGTTCACTCTGGGCTTCTCTTGTGGCAAGTGACCGCATATATACTCGTTGAGTTTCAATGGAGTTCATTCTAATCCTGTCACCAAGAAGTGCCCCACCGGTTTTACGTCGGGAGGGATCACAGCTTATTATTGCAATATTAATATCTTTAAAATCCATGAGCATTCTTAATATAAACTCATCGGTAATTGATGATTTCCCTGCCCCGCCAGTACCTGTAAGACCGATAACCGGGGTGCTGCTATTTTTTGTAAGCTCTGCTATTTTTAATGTAATCTCTTTAAATTTATCAGGATTTCCAATTTTTGCTGCCTGTACAGCAGTGATAAAATTAGCAGTTATATATTTTTCATCCACTTTAAGTTTTGAATAATCAAGTTTATTAAAATCAACAGTTGAAAAGTCCATTCTTTTCATCTGATCATTTATAATTCCCTGGAGACCCATTTTGGCACCATCTTCAGGCGAGTATATCCTTGAAACGCCATATTCCTGGAGCTCAACAATTTCAGAAGGAATAATAACTCCACCACCACCACCAAAAATTTTAATATGGGGAGCATTTTTTTCTTTTAATAAATCCACCATATATTTAAAATATTCAAGATGTCCTCCTTGATAGCTTGAAACATCTATCCCCTGAGCATCTTCTTCTATGGCAGCATCCACGACTTCTTCTGCTGATCTATTATGCCCTATATGGATTACTTCTACGCCTGAGTCTTGAAGGACTCTTCGCATAATATTGATAGATGCATCATGTCCGTCAAAGAGTGAGGTTGCTGTCACAACTCTTAATAAATTATCGGGTTTATATACTTCTTCTGAAAAATTCATTGTTTTGCCCTCTATTAATTCCCAAACATAAATCCAAGAATAAAATCAGTCTGGGTTGCGATATAATCTTCAATCGTATAGTTATTTTTTAAACTCCACCGCCTGAATGTCCACATATGACCAAGCACAGATATATTGTGCCCGATCAGGTTAAGAGTTTTGTTATTCATTTTTGGAAAAGTCCCTTGCCCGCTGAGATCTTGTAAAATATTAATAAATATTTTTGTTATATTTAATTCATTTTGAAGAACTCTTTCTTCCCATTTTTTTGGAAGAAATTGTGTTACCTGATACATTAACAGGACATGGTCAGACATCATATCACAGACAAGCAGGTACTCACGAATGACTTCAGCAAGCCTTTCCCGTTCATCTTCTTTGCGTGATAAAGCCTGTTCCACAGCGGCTTGGACTTCTTCATGTATTGTTTTACAGACAAGGTATAAAAGATCTTCTTTTGAACTTACATATTCATATAATGAACCAATGGAAAAACCAGATGCTTTTGCGATCATCCTGGTTGTTGTTTTGTGATATCCGTGCTCAATAAAGAGCGTAACAGTCGAATCAATAATTTGCCTTCGTCTTTGTTGAACAAGTTTGGGATTTTTTATTTGAGTTGGAACCTCGTGTGCATTTGAATGATTCTTTTGCTTTGTCAAATTCCATGCTCCTTATTTTAACTTTTTATGTTGTTTGAACGAGCGCTCAGTCAACAAGATTATTTGCATTTTTACCCAATGTTGTCAAGGTTTTATCTTTATTTCAAAGCATACTTTTTTTCAAGAAATGCAATGGAGCTTGAAAGAGAAAAACTAAGAATAAAATATAGAAAACTTATTGTGATCCAGATTTCAAAAGTTAAAAATGTTGCAGCCATTAATTCCATTCCCTGAAAAGTCAGTTCCTGAATGGAAATCACAGAAACAATAGCGGAATCTTTAATTGTGGATATGAACTGGCCTGCAAGGGGGAAAGCTATTTTCCTTAAGGTCTGGGGTAAAATTATAATAAAGAATGTTTTTTTTCGGGTCAGACCAACAGACATGGAAGCTTCCCATTGACCCTTTGGTATGGAAATAATTCCTCCCCGGACAATTTCCGACACATAGGCACCTTCATAAATTCCAAGGGCAGCAACAGCGGATATAAAGGAATTGATCTGAGCTGGACCTGTAAACAGAAAACCTATGATTTTTTGAATTGGATCAGTGGT
The DNA here is from genome assembly GCA_964612755.1 of uncultured Desulfobacterales bacterium. Lineage (GTDB taxonomy): Bacteria > Desulfobacterota > Desulfobacteria > Desulfobacterales > Desulfobacteraceae > JAIOSM01. The sequence goes on from CAZTEM010000102.1 coordinate 9,482, forward strand.
ATTCCTGATCCAGGTATCAATGTTAAGTGTATCTAAAAATTGACTGGAGACAAAATAATAGAAAATTATTACCAGAACAAGGGAAGGGATATTTCTGATGGCTTCTACATAGATTCTACTGATAAACCTTTGTTCAAAAGAGCCTTTTGCTCCCATGATTCCGGATAAGATGCCCAGGAAAAATCCAAGAATAGTTGCCCAGATGCTGAGTTTTATTGTTGTTGCAAAGCCTATGGCAAGAATATTTGCCTTAAATTTATCTGTGATATCATCCAGGTAGAAAAAATAAGAAGGTATTGCAGCCCAATTCCATTTATAGTCGAGGACATTACCTGTCCTCGACAAAAATAGAAATATTGCACCAGCAATGAAAATAATTGCACCAATATCAATGGTTGAAAATTTTATTTTTTTATTATTTAACAAGTTTTTCCCAGTTTTTTGATTCAAACCAGTATTTATTTTTTTCTTTTAAAAATCCATTGGCACGCATGTTTAAAATCCAGTTATTGAGAAAATTTAATGCATCATGATCTTGCTTTCTTATGGCAAATCCTATGGGTTCTTTTGTGAAATTTTCTTTTAAAGGGACAAATAATTTGCCGGGATATTTTAAAGCATGGAATATGGGCATGGGTGCTGATGACACAACTGCATGGACACGACCAAGGTTTAATTCCTGGAGTGCCTGACTTTCGTTTTCAAATAATTTCAATTTTGCCCTGGGCATATATTTAGCAACTGCCTGTTCCGCAGTAGTACCCATCCTTGCAGCAATAATAATATCTTTTTTATTAAAATCTTTGAGTGAAGATAAACCTTTAGCTTTAGCTTTGTTTGCCACCATGGACATTCCTGAATACTCATAGGGGATAGTAAAGTTTACTTTTAAATTTCGAGCAGGAGTAATACCCATGCCTCCAATTATTATATCAAATTTACCTGTCAAAAGCGCTGGAATGATACCTGACCATGCTGTGGGCACGAATTCAACCTTGACTCCCATATCTTTTGCAAGCCTTTTTGCCACATCAATTTCAAACCCGACAAGGTTTCCTTTTTTATCTTTCATTGCCCAGGGTACAAAAGTTGACATTCCAACCCTTATGACTCCTTTTTGTTCAATTGTTTCAATGATACTCTGTTTTGCAAAGGCTGCACCCCAGGTAAACATCAAAAACACAATGACCAAACATAAAATCTTTTT
>CAZTEM010000103.1:0-10601 GCA_964612755.1 uncultured Desulfobacterales bacterium
ATACAGGTAAGACTTTTGAAGCGGGTATCTGCTCTGTTAATATTTTTTGACCGAGGATTGCTGATATTACAAATAATAACTTAACAAAAATTATTTTCAATGATATACTAAAGGTTAATAAAAAGTTAAAAAACCATGAGAATTTTATCTGTTTCTGATTTTATTGAAAAATCCCTTGACAAAAAGATTGAGAATAAAACTTTGCCTGACATTGACCTTATATTATCTTGCGGGGATTTGCCTCCGGAATATTTAGAGTTTTTGCAAAGACAGCTTTTATGTCCTTTATATTATGTGAAAGGGAATCATGATATACGGTTTGAGGGATATAAGCCCCAGGGCTGTATTAATATCCATAAAAAGATTATTCAAATCAATCCTTTATTGAGCATAATAGGGTTTGAAGGCTCAATGTGGTATAATGGAAATGAAAATCAGTATACTGAAAAGAATATGAAAAAAATGATAAGAAGTGCATGGTTTAGTCTTTATAAAAACAGGGGTGTTGATATAGTTATAACCCATGCACCACCATTTAGTATCCATGATGGTGATGATTTATGCCATAAAGGCTTTATGTGTTTTTTAAAATTTATTGAGAAGTATAGTCCTAAATATTTTATTCATGGACATATACATAAAAGCTTTGATAACTCTGAGGATCGTGTTAGTGTTTATGGGAAAACAGATATTATAAACACCTGCGGATACAATATTTTGGAGTATTAGTATGAAAAGTCTATTTCAAAATTTGTTTGCATATAAAAAGAAAAAGAAAAACAGTTTTGTTAAATCATTCCATGATGCCAAAGCCAATGAAGAAGACTGCAAAATTGTTGAAAGAGGCGTTCAACTCGTAAGTTTAGATAAAATTGTTGGTAGTGTAGGGAAATATAAAGATTTTGATTCAAAGTTCCGGTTTAAAAATCAGGAGCAGTCTTCACGGTTTAGATCCATAAAACAGGCTATGCTTGATCAGAAAGTTTTCAGCCCTGTGCAGCTTTATCAGATAAGAGATGAATTTTATATTCTTGATGGAAATCACAGAGTCGCAGCAGCAAAGAGTTTAGGTCGCCAGGAGATTGAAGCAAAGGTCACAGAGCTCATATCTTCAAAAAAGAATCTTGAAAATTTACTTTATATGGAAAAGTCTGCATTTTTACAAGAAACAGGACTCCCTGACAAAATAGAACTCACAGAAGTTGGGAAATACAGGTATCTTTTAAAACAGATTAAAAAGCATTTAAATTTTTTGATTACAAGTTCTGATCCAAAAGCTGATTTTAAAAAAGCTGCTCGTGACTGGTATGACACCATCTATAATCCTCTTATTTTAATAATTAAAAGAGGTGGGCTTTTAAAATTTTTCCCGGGCAGAACGATTGCTGATTTATATGCCTATGTTTCTTTTACCCATTGGAGAAGAAAATCTAAACGCCGCTATGGAATAGGTCTCTATAGACATCTTCCCGGAGATATGGAATCTTTCAGAACTAGAATGCTTGAAAAAAGTAAGCCTGAATATCCTGAGATGAAACGCACTATTTCAGCCTTTATTTTTGTTAATGTTAAAAGCGTGAGAGAAAGCAGACTTGTTGATAAAATTTTCAGGGTAGAGGGTGTTCAAGAGGTACATTCTGTACATGGAAATATAGATATTTTGATAAAAATAATTTTGACAAGAGATCTTCTTGCATCGGATGCAGAAACCATAGGAGAATTTGTTGATAAAAAGATAAGATCCATTCCAGGTATTGACAGCACTCAAACAATTATTCCATCCATATCAAAAGTTAAGGACCAATTTGATACAACAGAGTTGATTTAATGGAAAAACAAGATAAATACAGAGAGCTTAAGGAACAACTTCAGGCTCAACAGAAAACCGAAAAAATCCATAACGTGCTTTTTGAGATTATAAAAGCAGTAAACACTACCACAAACTTAAAAGAATTATATTCATTTATTCATAGTAATTTAAATAAAGTTATAAAACTTCCGAATTTTTATATTGCAATTTATAATGCCAAGAAAAAATCCATAAAATTCCCCTATTTTCAAGATCAATTTGAAAAAGAAATGTCTCATATTAAAGATTTTACAGTGACTCAATCTTTGACAGGTGAGGTTATTAAGACAGGAAAGCCACTATGGTTAAAAGGAAAGCAGCTCCTGGAGGCAAAGGCAATAGGAGAGCGCAGTAAAATCTGGATCGGTGTCCCGTTAATTGTAAGAAAAAAGGTGATTGGTGTCATGACCGTACAGGATTATAATGATCCTGATTTTTTTACAAAGGAAGATTTTGAAATATTTGTGTTTATTTCAGATCAAATTGCTTTTGCCATTGAAAGAAAACGAATGATGGATGAATTGGTTGAAAGCGAAAAACGTTTCAGAGAAATGGCTGAATTATTGCCCGAGGCAATTTTTGAAACTGATGATGATTTGACAATTACTTATGCTAATTCCAAGACCATAGAGATGCTTGGATATACAAAAGAAGATATTGCAAAGGGTATAAATTGTGTGGATTTAATTGCTCCTGGAAATTTTAAGAAAGAAGGGCAGGAAAACAAAACAATCAATATCAAAGATGAAAAAGATGTAAACAAGGGAGGATTAAAGGAATACCTTTTTGTAAAAAAAGATGGTTCAATATTTCCTGGAATTATAAAGACCTCCTCCATAGTAAAAAATAAAATTCAAGCAGGCTTAAGATGTGTTATCATAGATATCTCTGATCAGAAACAATGGGAAAAAGCCCTTAAAGAAAGTGAATATAAATTTAGAAGGCTTGCAGAAACCACATCAATCGGAATAGTCCTTTACCAGGATAAAAAATGGGTTTATTGCAATCCTGCAACGGAAAAGTTTACCGGGTATTCCCTTGAAGAACATAAGAAAATGCATTTGCTGGAAATTGTTGCACCTGAATATAAAGAAAAATTAAAACAATTTTCTAGTTTGCGGCAGAACAGCATAGATGCTCCTTCCGGGTATGAGTGCAAAGTAATAGCAAGAGATAAAAAAGAAAAATGGATTTATCTGGAAGGCAATACCATTCAATTCCATGAGAAACCCGCAGGTTTAATCGCCTGTCTGGATATTACACAACGAAAAGAAGCCGAAGCAAAATTAGATCAGTTCCGAGGTTATTTAACAAGTATACTAAATTCCATGCCATCAATTCTGGTTGGAATAGACATGAACCATAAAATAACATTATTCAATAAACAGGCTGAAGAAAGAACTGGTCTGACTTTAAAAGAGGCAGAAGGCAAATATTTATATAGTGCTTTACCATGGTTAAAGAAACATCATGAAAATATTGAAAAAGCAATAAGAGAAAAAAAGGTTCAGGAAAACTTAAAAGTACCTTACAAAATTAATAAAGAACTTTTTTATCAGGATATTGTAATTTATCCCCTGGTTACAGGAGATGTACAGGGCGCTGTAATTAGAATTGATGATGTCACAAATCAAGTTAAAGTTGAGTCTATATTAATCCAGACAGAAAAAATGATTTCTGTAGGCGGGCTTGCAGCTGGCATGGCCCATGAAATTAATAACCCGCTTGCGGGTATGATGCAGAATGCCCAGGTTGTATATAACAGGCTTGCAAGGGTATTCCCGGCAAATGAAAAGGCAGCAGCAGCAGCCGGGACTGATCTTGATAGTATAAAAACTTATATGGAAGAAAGAAAAATTTTATACCATATTGAAAAAATTAACCAGGCAGGAATACAGGCTGCGGAAATTGTTGAAAATATGTTGAGTTTTGCAAAAAAAAGCAATGCGGAAAAATCATTGCAAAGCATGAGTGCACAGATTGATAAAACAATTAACCTTGCCTTGACAGATTATGAATTAAAAAAGAAAAAAGGGTTTAAAAAACTTGATATTATAAGAGAATATGATAAATCTTTACCCCTGATTCCCTGTAAGGGCAGTAAAATTCAACAGGTAATTTTTAATCTTTTGAAAAATAGTGTTCAGGCTTTTATAAGCACTAAGGAAAATTCAGGTGTTTTAAAAATTATAATAAGATTGTATCAATCTTCAGATATGGTTTGTATGGAAATTGAAGATAATGGACCGGGCATGAATGAGGAAACACTGAACCGTGTTTTCGAACCGTTTTTTACTACTAAAGCCCCGGATAAGGGTACAGGTCTTGGTTTGTCCATCTCTTATTTTATTGTTACAGAAGATCACTCAGGAGAAATGTCAGTAAAATCAAAGCCTGGCAAAGGAGCAAATTTTATAATTAAATTGCCTTTGTCAAAAGTTGATTAAAGCGTAAGAAAATATTTTTTTAGACTTAATTTGTTATAATTATCGGGAATTATTTAAAAATGGAAATCTTGGAATACCCTTCAAAAAGGGCGGAAGAAAAAGTTCTTGCAACAATAAAAAGAGGACTTGGATTTACTCAAAAAGATTATGATGATGTTTTTGAGTATATAGAAAAGGTCAGGTTAGAGGGTGATAAAGCTGTTTGTCATTATACAAAGCTGTTTGACTCTGTACATGTTAATGAAGACTCTTTACGGGTGACTGACCGGGAATTTAAAGAAGCCCATGAAAATATAGATGATAAATTTCTAAAGGCTCTTGATAGAGCGGTGATTCAGGTTGAATCTTTTCATTTAAAACAAAATCAGAATTCATGGATAGATACTCCAAGACAGGGAGTGATGCTGGGACAGATGGTAAAACCTGTTGAGGCTGCAGGAATTTACGCACCCGGTGCAAAAGGAGGGAAAACTCCTCTTATTTCTTCTGTTGTCATGGGAGGTGTACCTGCAAAAGTTGCAGGGGTGAAATCAATATCATTAATGACTCCACCCATGGAAAATGGGAAAATCAACCCATATATTCTTGCAACAGCAAAAAGAGTAGGGATTGACAATGTGTTTAAAGCAGGGAGCGCATGGGCTATTGCAGCCCTTGCCTATGGTACTGAAACAATCCCAAGGGTAAATGTAATTGTGGGACCAGGGAATTTATATGTTACTCTGGCAAAAAAAATAGTATCAGGCATTGTTGGAATTGATATGATTGCAGGACCAAGTGAGATTTTGATTATTGCAGATAAACACGCAGAGCCTGAATGTATTGCAGCTGATCTCCTTTCCCAGGCAGAACATGATATTATGGCATCTGCCATGCTATTAACTACTTCAAAAGATGTGGCAGAAAGTACTAAAATTTGTGTGGATGAGCAACTCCAAAAGCTTTCCAGAAAAGAAATTGCAATAAAATCAATACAAAATTTCGGTACAATAATGGTGGTGCCAGATATAAATACTGCAATAAAACTTTCCAACAGGCTTGCTCCGGAGCATCTTGAATTATTAGTTAAAAGCCCTTTTGAATATGTAGGCAAGATTAAAAATGCAGGCGCAATATTTTTAGGTCCCTATAGCCCTGAACCAATGGGTGATTATATTGCAGGACCTAATCATGTTTTACCAACAGCAGGCACGGCAAAATTTTCTTCAGCACTTTCTGTGGATAATTTTACAAAAAAGACAAGTCTTATTCAATATTCAAAAAAAGCCTTTGACAGGGAAGCAGAAGATGTGATTGTTCTTGCAGAAACAGAAGGACTTGATGGACATGCAAACTCAATAAGAGTCAGAAGGTAGTTTAATAAATTTTATTGATTTGTTATTGATTGCCAAAGCCGTTTTGTTCTCCGCAATCCGGGCATTGCCAGGTTATTCCGTTACATGTCATACCCCATTGATTGTTATACATGCATTCCTGGCAGATGGCAAATCCACACCTGCAATTCCAGCAGAACATAAAGGTTTTTCCGCAGCAATGGCAGATCTTTGATTGTTTTTCTCTTCGTTTTTTTTTGCGTTTATTCATTTGCAGTCTTGGTAATTGTTTGTCAATTTGTTCATAATACTTTGTTTGCAAAACATTAGACCGAACTTTGGTCTGTCAAGGTTAAAATATTATAAAAATCGGTGATTTGATTTTGTTTTTATCTTAAGGTAGGATCAAAGACTAAATTCAATATTCCATAATCTAAGGAGCATAAATCAAGTGGACAAGAAAGAAATTTATCTAATAGACGGTAGTGCATACCTTCATAGGGCATACCATGCAATTAGAAATTTAAGCACTTCAAAAGGTCATCCTACCAATGCAACTTTTGGGTTCACAAAAATGCTTTTAAAGCTTTTAAGAGAAAAGCAACCAGAATACGCTATTGTATTTTTTGATGTAAAAGGACCAACTTTTCGGCATAAAATGTATGATAAATATAAAGCAAACAGACCGCCCATGGAAGATACTATGGCTGTCCAGATCCCGGATATAAAAAAAATAGTCAAGGCTTTAAATATTGCACTTATAGAAAAACAGGGGTTTGAAGCTGATGACCTTGTTGGGACATATGCAAGACTTGCTCAGCAGCAAGGGTTTAATGTTGTTATGGTAACAGGTGACAAAGATTTTATTCAACTCATAACCCAGGATTGCCTGCTTTGGGATCCCATGAAAGATAAAATAATAGATATTGAAAAAGTTAAAGAGGATTTTAATATGACTCCTCAACAATTTATTGACATGCTTGGGCTTGCGGGAGACACCTCGGATAATATTCCGGGTGTTCCGGGAATAGGACCAAAAACAGCCTGTAAATTGATTTCAGAATATAAATCCATGGAAAATGTTTATGATAATATTGAGGATCTTAAAAAGAAAAAAAAATTATACCAGAATTTATTAGAAAATCGGGAAAATGCATTTTTAAGTAAGAAACTTGCAACAATTGACAGGTTTGTTGAAAAGAGTATAGACTTGGAAAGTTTTAAAATCATCAGCCCGGATAAGGAAAAAGCATCAGCACTTTTCAGGGAATATGAGTTTAAATCCCTTGCAATTGAATATGCAGGAGCCCAGGATTTATCCAAAAAAAATTATAAATTGATCAACAAAATTGATGATGTTAAACAACTTGCAGAAAATCTGGAAAAAGCAGGTGTCTTTGCCGTGGATACGGAAACAACATCAAAGAGCCCAATGCTTGCTGAACTTGTGGGCCTTTCTTTTTCATATAAAAAAGATCAGGGGTTTTATATCCCGGTGGGACATATTAAGCAGGCAGACTATGAGCAGCCTGATAAGGAAAGGGTTCTTCAGATTCTTAAGCCTGTTTTGGAAAATCCTGATATACAAAAAATAGGGCAGAATATTAAATATGATTATATTGTCCTTGCAAAATGCGGTATTAATATTCAGGGAATCATATTTGATACAATGATAGCCTCTTATCTTTTAAACCCTTCCAATAGAGGTCATAGCCTTGATCAGATAGCAATGAATCTGTTTGGATATAAAACCATTTCCTATAAAGATGTAGCAGGCAAAGGGAAAAATGAAATTTGTTTTGACAAGGTTCTGATATCTGAAGCTGTGAATTATGCATCGGAAGATGCAGATCTTACTTATATGGCATATGAAAAACTTTTACCTGAGTTAAAAAATTTTAATCTCCACAAGCTGATGGTTGATATTGAAATTCCTCTTATTACAGTGCTTGCAACCATGGAAATGGAAGGAGTTTTGATTGACAGAAAAAAACTTAATGAGCTTTCAAAAACATTTGGTGCACAGCTTGATATCCTTGAGCAGGAGATTTATGCTCTTGCCGGGCAGACATTTAATATTAATTCATCCCAGCAACTTGGTAAAATTCTTTTTGAAGATTTAAAACTTCCTGTTGTGAAAAAAACAAAAAAAACCAAAGGATATTCAACAGATGTTGAAGTCTTGTCTGCTTTATCACAAAAGCATGAACTTCCTGGGAAAATTTTAAAATTCAGAAGTCTTGGAAAATTAAAATCAACCTATGTTGATGCTTTAAATAAACTTGCAAATCAAAAAACAGATAGAGTTCATACTTCATTTAATCAGACAATAACAGCCACAGGGAGATTAAGCAGTTCAAACCCGAACCTTCAAAATATTCCCGTAAAATCAGAAGATGGCAGGAAAATAAGGCAGGCTTTTATCCCCAAACCAGGCTTTTCTCTTGTATCAGCAGATTATTCTCAGATAGAGTTACGAATTCTTGCCCATTGTGCAAATGATGAGATATTGATCAATGCTTTTTTAAATAATGAAGATATCCATACAAGAACAGCCATGGAGGTTTTTGATGTTATTCCTGAATTTGTAACCAGTGATTTAAGGAATCAGGCAAAGGCAATTAATTTTGGAATAGTGTATGGAATGAGTGCTTTCGGGTTATCCAAAGAACTTGAAATAACCAGGAAAATGGCAGCCAATTATATTGATAATTATTTTAAGAGATATGCTGGTGTCAAGCGTTTTATTGATTCTAAAATAGCCGAAGTGGAAAAAACACAAGAGGTTCAAACTCTCTTAGGAAGAAAACGAAAAGTGCCTGAGATTAATTCTTCTAATAATAATGTAAAAAATTTTGCAAGGCGTATTGCAATCAATACCCCTATACAGGGCAGTGCAGCTGACCTTATTAAACTTGCCATGATAGAAATGAGCAAGGCTATATCCTCTGCAAATTTGAGCTCAAAATTACTTTTATCAGTGCATGATGAGATAATATTTGAAGTCCCTGAAAAAGAAGAGAAAATCCTTAGTGAACTTGCTAAAAAGGTAATGGAAAATCTTTTTGATCTTAAAGTGCCTCTGATTGTGAATATTGGATCGGGTAAAAACTGGGCAGAGGCACATTAAGATAATTAAAAGTTCTTTATTATGTTTTTATTCGGAAGACGGGGTAAATGTTCTTGCTGCAAGCTCTTTATTGAGCATTAAAAGACCATTTCCTTCGCCGTTAATCATTGTTAATTTATTTACAATATTTTCCATGGATGCTTCTTCTTCCACCTGCTCATCTACAAACCAGTTAAGAAAACTTTTTGCAGCATGGTCGTTTTCAGTTATGGCAATATCCATTAATTCATTGATAAGTTTTGTGACATATTGTTCATGCTCATAGGCAAGCTGAAATACTTCTAAAGAAGATTCAAATTCGGTTTTGGGAGGGTCAATTTTTGAAAGTATCACTCTTCCGCCTCTTTCATTTAAAAAATGATACATTTTCATGGCATGGAAACGTTCTTCTTGGACCTGGATAAGAAAAAAATTTTCAAACCCGTCCAAACCTTTTGAGCTGAAATATGATGCCATGGAAAGATAATAATACTCGGAAAACAATTCTTTATTTATTTGATTATTGATTGCATCTTGTAATTTTTGAGAAATCATGGAACCTCCGGATTATATTATGGTTAAAATTTTTATATATTAATGGAGCACCTTCAGCATCAAGGGCAAAGCTGCCATTGTACCTATTGTACTTCCAAGATTTGTAAAAACAACTACTAAAAGAATTCTTATAACATTGTTTCTCCAAAAGCCTTTAATGGAGAGGATATCCTCAGATATTGCCTCAAAATCCTTGACTTTGGGTTTTCTGGAAAAGGCTTCCACAAGACCTGAAACCCAGCCTGCTGCAACCATGGGATTTAAAGATGTAAGCGGTGCTGCAAGTATTGCCGAGATTATTGTATAAGGATGTGCCAGGGCAAGTATTGCACCCAGCCCTGCAAAGATGCCATTGGCAGCAATCCAGAACCATATCATGTCAGCGCCTGCGTTTTTGCCGCCCATTACAAACCCTATTACAAAAAGAGCAAGAACACCTGCAGGAATTGCCCATTTTAAGATTTTACCAAGTTTACCCGGTGCAGGAACAATATTTAATTCATCAATGGTTTTTCCATTATTTTCAGCAATATACTTTTTTATGCCCGGAACATGACCTGCCCCTACAATTGCAATAATGTTTTCACCCGGAGCAGTTTTGATTTTTTCAGCAAGGAACATATCCCTTTCATCAATAAGCGTGCTTTCTATTTCAGGATGGGATTTTTTTACATCACTTAATATGGTTTTTAATATATCTTCCTGTTTCATTTTTTCTATTTCTTCTTCTGTTATATCATCTGATGCTCCAAGAGAAAAAATGAGCTGGAAAACAAGTTTAAGTTTTTTGAAAAATCCCATGCCTCTCCATACCCTGGACAGAGTTATCTGTATATCACGATCTGCTGGTACTATAAGTGCATCAACCTCGTTGGCTGAATTTACTGCATTGACCATTTCCTGACCAGGCTGGATATCAAATTTTTTTGCAATTCTTTTTTGAAAAGAAGCAAGTATCAGATTTATAAAGAGCAAAAGGGCTTTTTTCTCCCGGATAATTTTAATAATATCCATATTCCGCCATTTATCTTTATCTTTTATTGAGTCAAGTCTGGTATTGCAAAGCTCAACACAAACAGTATCAGGTTTTTCTTCAAGGATAATTGTTTTAACAAATTCAGCACTTTCTCTTGATACGTGGGCAGTCCCTATGAGTTTTATAGTTTTATCATCATGTAAAATTGTATCGATATTTTGATTGTTTTCCGTTGATGCATTGTCCATTTATTATTAATACCTTTATTTTATTGTATTGCCACCTTAAATTATCAATATAATTTGAACTATAAATTATAACCATTATATTATTAAAAGCAATAAAGCAATTG